>NZ_JBLZNI010000004.1:0-240430 GCF_051194165.1 Halorubrum shenae
CACGTCGATGTGGTCGGGACGAGTTCGCGTGACATTACTCGAATTACTGACGCTATCCACGACATTGGCGTGGAGATCGAGTCGTCGGAAATGATGAGACAGCGGCACGTTCGACCATTCAATCATTTCCTCCTCCAAGGAACGGAAGATACGGACGCGCGCGACAGCACGTCGGAGGAATAGGACGAGTTCTACAACTGTGTGGGCGGTAGTTGCTTTTGGGGATTCCGCATATCACACCCCTTAAATTGGGAGAACCAATATCGGCTTAACAAAAAAAACAGTTTTAGAGGTATATTCTGTGGTATCTCGTATTAATTAGTATAATTACACGAAGCTGTTATACCACTAGTTGTTCTAGCGGTTAATATGCATCCATCAGAGAGAGTCTTGAAATGAATCTGATAGAGAAAATAGTCTGGAAAATAGCAGACCGAGAAGGCGTTGACCCTACAGATCTCGAAAAACCCCTGCAAGAGGCCGTTGATGTAGATGGACTCAAAACTCTCATCGCTAACACCGAAGATCAGCATAATAGATCGCACCTGAACGTGGAGTTCGTGCACTACGGATACGCTGTCACTATCGATGGGACGGGAACCGTTAGGATCAGCAACAAACCCAGTACTATGGGTCAGTTTTCGCCGCAAATGCCGGATAGTATCTCGAACGAGCTCGACCATCGTGAGCAAGCAATGAAGCATATCGGAGACGTAATCGCGGCTCGTGAACGACCGTTTGTCGAGCGACTTGACGGCCTCCTAGAAGTCGTTCGCAAAATGCTGGGGATGAAAGGTGCAACACTTTCGTATGTGGATACCGACAAATACGTGTTCGAAGCAGTCGATGGAACAGGCCACACCAAGCTTCATGCCGGGGAGATGGTTCCCCTTATAGACAAGGTCTGTAAGCGGGTGGTTGAAACCGAACAAGCGTTCGTTACCAGAGACATCGAAGCAGACGCCCCAGAGTTAGCGAATTTAGCCTGCGATATTTCTTCCTATATCGGTGTGCCGGTATTCGTGGATGGTGCAGTCTACGGGACGTTTAGCTTCTACGACACTGATCCGCGAGACGAAGCGTTCTCCGACTGGGACCTCGCGGTTGTCGAAGTACTCGGTAACTGGGTGAGTGGCGAACTCGAACAACGACAGCAAGAACGGGCCTTACATGCAGCCACAACGGAACGACCGTATGTGGGCAAATTAGGGTCCAACAGGTAATTGGCGACTGAGTGACTTGGATCGTAAACCACCCACCAAGGATGATCCGTGCTTCGCCTGCACTGAGTGATCGCACCCCCTGTGAGGTTGGGAAGATGTAGTGCTGCAAACGCGCCCTAGGGCTTGTTTAGACGCGTAAGGTCATGGTTGTGAGTGACTGACGGCCTGTTCTATGTTTCTGACGGTGGCCTTTAGGACGAGTTCTCTAAACTGGCCAAACCACGTTCTGGCGCGTAACGTCTCACCGAACCGATGCTTCAGGGCGTAGAAGATCGCCTCGACGGTGAGCGGCAGTGGTAGATGTCCTCGTCGTGGCGAGCGTTGTGCGCTTTGTCAAGTCCATAGAACTCACGATGTTTGATTACCGGGCGGATGCCAGCATCTCTGAGTTCGTACCGGAGCGCGTCCCAGTCGTAGCTTCTGTCGGCTGTGATCGTGGTTAACTGTGCCAGATTTCTCGTGAGTACCTGCCGTCCAACGTGGGTGTCATGGGGCTGTTTCATCGAGCAATGAATGTCGAGGATGACGCTCGTATCGCAATCGACCAGTGCTGTCGTCTTGATATCGTCAAAATTGTATCCGACACGGAGAACGTAGTGACAGCTTGCTTGGTGGCGTTTGAATCCAGTTGCGTCGATTGCCTGAACGTCGCCGAGCTCGTGGAGTGAGACAGACAACCGAAGCAACACCCGCCAAATCCGCATTTTGAGATCTTGTTTCCGCGTACAGACGGTCGTGAAATCCGGCAGCTGGTCCACTGTAAGACCGAGTTTGGCGACGATTCCGGGCATTTCGTACAAAATATCGAGCAACCGGCGGTAGGGTTGGTTCAGATACTCTCTGAGACAGTGAATCGAGACGATCACCCAGTCAGCGTAGCCGCCGTCACCTTTCTCGATCGCCGATGCTAGCTCGCCTATGACAGCGTTCTGGGACAAATCGACGCATTGGTCGGTAAACCGGGCGAGTTGGGACGGCATACTCGTCGCTTCCTCACTCAACTCCACACAATCCCGGCCGAGATACCAATTGACCGGCGTCTAAACACGGCCCGCGCGCTGTATTCAGCACGGCTCCAAAAACATATCACCAGTTGAGGATTTCAACAGAGCCATCAGTTTTTAAATACATGAACCGATCCTATCTCACTCTTATACATCTCGCGTCCAGAGATCGGCGAGCACGCCGGCGGTACCGTCCATGTAGGACTCTTCGATCACAACATCCGCGGCGTCGCGGGCGGCGCCGTCGGCGTTGGCGACCGCGTACGACCTCCCGGCGACCCCGAAGGTCGACACGTCGTTCTCGCTGTCGCCGATCGCGACGAACTCGTCTGGGTCGATCCCGAGCGCGTCGGCGACGCGTTCGAGCCCTTGCCCCTTACTCACGCCGGTCGATTTGACGTGGTAGGCGTAGCCGGTGTCGACGACCTCCACGTCGCCCCCGGCGGCCGCGGCGACCTCGCGCAACAGCGTCCCGTCGGCGTCGAGCGACAGCGCCACCTCCGTCTCGCGCCAGCGGTTCACGGTGTCGCGGGGCCCCCATACGGGGTCGCCGCCGCGCTCGCGGAACGCCTCGACGACGGCCCGCGGGGCCTCGGCGTCGCCGAGGACCGCCGTCTCGCCGTCGACGTGCACGACGCCGCCGTTCTCGGCGATCACGGTCTCCGCGCGCCCGAGGAAGTTCGCCAGCGCCACCGGATACGGGAACGACTTCCCGGTCGCGAGCACCACCGGGGCGTTCCAGTCCGGTAACAGCTCGAAGACGCGCGCGTCGATCCGGCCGCTCCCCGTCGTCAGCGTTCCGTCGATGTCCAGCGCGAGGGGCGGAACCATACCGAACGTGAGGCGACGACGCGCAACAGTCTTGCGTTCGTCAGCGGGCGGAGACCGGGCACAAAAATCGATGAAAACGGACGGCTCGACGGCCTCAGATCGACCACGAGGGGCGATCGAACAGCTCGCGGAACACGAGCGTCGGGAACCGCGGGACGAGCCGGCTCGGCGGCCGCCCCTTCCCGTCACTCCTGCGGGCGGTCACGCGATTGAGCAGACCAGCGTCGGCGAGTTCGTAGAGCACGCGCCGCACCGTCGACGGGGACAAATCGACCGCCTCGCGCGAGGCAATCGTCTCCGTCGCGGCGCTCACTGATGCCCGGTCGTCATCGGACAGGCTCACGAGTTCGTAGAGGAGTCGACGCCGGCTCCCGGAGAGCGCGAGGACCCGTCCGAGCGCGACACCGGGGCGAGGGACCGACTCGATGCCTGTGTCGAGATCCTCCGGCCGCACCGTTGAGGCGCCCGCGCGCTCAGCCGTGATCGCTGCCCCGACGATAGCGGCGAGCGCGTCATGCGCGTCGCCGTCGGCCCACTCGCTGACCTCGCGGATCTGGTCGTGAGTGAGCGCGTCGCGACCGAGCCCGCTGGAACACCGGCTCGTCAACAGCTCGACGAGCACGTGCCGGCGGTACGGCTCGAACGCCACCGCCTCCTCCGGGTTCCACTCGATCGCCGCCGGCTCCTCGCGGCCGAGACACACCGGGACGATCCGGTTGCTGACCGCCGTGAGCCACTCGACGACGGTCGTCGCGCTCGGCGTCTCCGGCTCGTTCGTGTGGTCGACCGCGACGACGATGTCCGGGCCGGTGTTGACGGCGCTCCGTAGCGACTCGATCAGCTCGTCCGTCCCGATCCCGTGTTCGGGGACCGTGTCGTCGCTGACCGCGTCGAGCGCCGCGTGGTAGAGCCGGAACTGCGTCGGCGCGCGGCGCGCGTCGACATAGACGAATCCCGGGAGCGTCGGCTCGACTGCCCGCGTCGACGTCTGGATCGCTTGTCTGGGGCCGCTGTGGGACGCGAGATGTCGGAACAGCTCAGAGAGGATCGCCGACTTCCCGCTCCCCTTCGGCCCGTGAACGTAGGCGCTCGGCGGGAGCGACCCGGCGAAGGCCGGCTCGAACACGTCGAGGAGTCGCTCGATCGCCGGCCCCCGTCCGACGGGCGCCCCGGCGTGTAACACCGGCGAAACGGCGCTGATGTCCACGAGGACGCCGGCTCCGATATCGTAGCCGAGCCGCCGCTCGATCCGATCGTCGATTTTCACGGTCCGGCCTCCGCAGTGCTCGGATAAAACCGTTGTAAAGCGCGGTCACTGCCGGTCCGTTCCGGCTGTCGGCCGCGTCTCGTGTGTCGTTCCATTGATGTGTCCAGCGACTCGGTCATGTACGTGTACGGCGCGCGGTGCGACCGGGCGGAAAGGGGCGCCCGGTCGAATCTGTTCTCCGATGTGGGTTCGGGACTGTCACGGAATCCGTCCGGGGTCGCCGCGGGTTCGTCCGGCATCGCACCGGAACCGGCTCGGTGCCTCCCCCCGCTCGACCAGTGGTCCCAGTGGCCGGGTTAGAGGTACCCGGCGTTCGGTAGCGCACCGAGGACGCTGAGCAGCCAGACGGCGAACATCATGATCGCGATGGCCATCGCCGGCGGGTCCACGTGGGTCCCGGAGTGCGAGTAGAACATCCGTTGCGTGACCTCGCCCACGAGGCCGCTGAGCGCGCCGAAGACGCCGGCCGCCAGCAGTGCAACGACGCTGCCCACGACGGGCTCAAGCGTAACCGCGCCGACCGCACCGAGCAGCGTGATGTGGTGGGTCACCGGAATCTTCTCGACCCCGAGGTTGAGGAACAGCAGGGTCATGGCGGAGATGGCGTAGCCGAGGAAGATGCTCCCCGTCTGCAGCCAGATGTAGCCGCCGAGGATACCGCCGACGAGCCCGATGACGGTGACGCCCGACCACTCGTACTGGTGGGGGAGCCACGGCTCGGTCGCCGGGCGGCCGGCGTGTTCCCCGTCGGTTTCGGCCTCCGGGTGTTCTTCGCCGCGTTCGAACGGCGACATATCGAGGAGTCCGTCTCCCGCCGGTTTCCCGACGATCGGGTAGCCGAAGACGGGCCGCGCGAGGAACGCCGTCGCGAACACGGACACCGCGATGAAGTCGGTGGGGGCCGACATTCCGAGGACGTTACTGAAGATGCCCCCGGCGACCCGCGTGAACAACATCCCGATGACGCCGAAGATCGCTCCGACGGCCAGGATGTCCGGCTTCGTCCCGAACGCGTACGTGATGTCTTTCCCGAAGTGGTACCCGCCGTCGGCGGGGTTCATATCGGGGTACTTCTTTCCAGCGTACGCGGAGGCCGCCACGCCGCCCGCGAAGGCGATGTGCGGACCGGTGATCGCGCCGAAGCCGATCACGCCGGTGATGCCGGCGGCGAGCTCCCCGGCGGGAATACCCTCGATAGCGCCGATCTGTCGCTGGAGGATCCCGATACCCTCACCGAGGAACACGACGAACCCGGTGAAGATGAACGCGGGCAGCGCGCCGATCGCGGCGCCGAACGCCCCGCCAGCCAGCGCGGTGATGAAGAGCAGCAGGAACTGCTCGACTTCCATGCCGATGATCGGAACTTGCAGCAGCAGCTCGTTCATTTATGCATCCTCCTGCGCCCAGTCGCGAGACCGGTCGACCGCGTCGTCCCAGCGGTCGTACAGCTTGTCGACTTCTTCCTGCTCCTTCTCGGGGTTGAACTCGCGGTCGACCTGCCAGTTGTCGCGGAGTTCGTCGACCGTGTCCCAGTAGCCGACGGCGAGGCCGGCGGCGTACGCCGAGCCGAGCGCCGTGGTCTCGTCGACCTCCGGACGGACGATGTCCGTCTGGATGATGTCGGACTGGAGCTGACAGAGGAAGTTGTTCTTGACCGCGCCGCCGTCGACGCGGAGGCTCGTCGTCTCGACGCCGGAGTCAGCCTCCATCGCCTCCGCGAGGTCGCGGGTCTGGTAGGCGATACTCTCGAGCGTGGCTCGGACGATGTGCTCTTTGGTCGTCCCGCGGGTCATCCCGACGATGGTCCCGCGAGCGCGACCGTCCCAGTGGGGAGCGCCGAGCCCGGTGAACGCCGGGACCATGTAGACGCCGTCGGTCGAGTCGACCGACCGAGCCAGTTCCGCGGTCTGGGCGGCGTTGTTGATCAGGTCGATGTCCTCGAGGAACTCGATCGCCGCGCCGGCGATGAAGATCGACCCCTCCAGCGCGTACTGGACCGGCTCGCCGGACATCTGGAAGCCGACGGTCGTGAGCAGGCCGTTGTCGGACGCGACGGCCTCCTCGCCGGTGTTCATCAGGTAGAACGCACCGGTGCCGTAGGTGTTCTTGGCGTCGCCCTTATCGAAGCAGGTCTGCCCGAACAGCGCGGCCTGCTGGTCGCCCAGCGCGCCGGCCACGGGGACCTCCTCGCCGAGGAAGCCGTCCGCGTCGGTGTGGCCGTAGTAGTCGTCGTCTGAGGACGGACGGACTTCGGGTACCATCTCCTTCGGGACATCGAACTCGTCTAAGAGTTCGTCGTCCCACTCCATGTCCCGGATGTTGTACAGCATCGTCCGGGAGGCGTTGGTGACGTCCGTGATGTGGTTGCCCGTCAGGTTGTAGATGAGCCACGCGTCGATCGTCCCCATGACGAGCTCGCCTTCGCGGGCCCGGTCGCGGAGGTCGCCGCCGCGAGAGCTCTGCATCTTGAGC
The DNA here is from genome assembly GCF_051194165.1 of Halorubrum shenae. Lineage (NCBI taxonomy): Archaea > Methanobacteriati > Methanobacteriota > Halobacteria > Halobacteriales > Haloferacaceae > Halorubrum > Halorubrum shenae. Next base: position 6,798 of record NZ_JBLZNI010000004.1, read on the forward strand.
GGTTCCGCGTTGTCGAGGATCCACTCGGTCTTGGTCGCGGAGAAGTACGCGTCGCACTCCAGTCCGGTCTTATCACGGATCTCTTCGACTTTGCCCGCTTCCTGAATTTCTTCGACGCGGTCCGTCGTCCGGCGGTCCTGCCACACAAGCGCGTTGTGGACCGGCTTTCCGGAGTCTTTGTCCCAAACGATCGTCGTCTCGCGCTGGTTCGTGATCCCGATCGCTTCGAGCTGGCTCGCGTCGAGGCCGGCGTCGGCGAGCCCGTCGAGGACAACCTGCTGAGTGTTTTCCCAGATCTCGATGGGGTCGTGCTCGACCCAACCCGGGTTCGGGTAGATCTGTTCGTGCTGTTCGTACGCGTTCGCGACGACCTGGCCCTCATGGTCGAACACCATGAATCGGGTACCGGTCGTCCCCTGGTCTATCGCACCGACATACTGTGTCATGTGTTGGATCCCTCCTGTGGCGCTGGTCCGCTCGCGTCGACGGCGCAAATCGCACTCCAAGCGCCGGCCGGGAGCGCAGATCGCCTCCCGGACCCCGATCGCGACGCCGCGTCCGCCCCGTTGTCGCCACCGCCGCCGCAGCCGGCCGGAACGCCGACACGACGACCGGGGGCGGTGAGGCAGTGTCGCCGCCGCCGCGACATATCTTCACGGAAGCTACCACGCCATCCGTGAACATAATGTACTACCATAATAATCTTCCTGTTAAAATCCGCAGTTCGTCTGAGAGTAAAAAGTAAGTATATAAATCAACCGGAGCCGACAACGATTGTGCCACTTGAACGTCCATGATCGTTATGGGCGACTCCGGTTAGGAGGTAAAGTAAAGTGGACGCGGTCCAACCGGGTCGATATGGACCAACAGGTGGACGTCGTCGTCGTCGGCGGGGGCTCGACGGGGTGCGGCGTCGTCAGGGACCTCGCGCGGCGAGGGCTCGACGCGGTGCTCGTCGAGAAGGGGAACCTGACGCACGGCACGACGGGGCGAATGCACGGGCTCTTACACAGCGGGGGGCGGTACGCCGTTTCCGACCAGAAGAGCGCGCGCGAGTGCATCGAGGAGAACCGGGTGCTCCGCGACATCGCGAGCCACTGCGTCGAGGAGACCGGTGGGATGTTCGTCAAGCGCCCCGAGGACTCGGAGGAGTACTTCCAAGAGAAACTCGAAGGGTGCCGCGCGTGCGACATCCCGGCCGAGGTCATCGACGGTGAGGAAGCCCGTCGTCGCGAGCCGTACCTCGCGCGCGACATCGACAAGGCGATCGCGCTGCCGGACGGCGCGGTCGACCCGTTCCGGCTCTGCGTCTCCAACGCGGCCGACGCCCGCGAACACGGCGCGCGGATCGAGACCCACGCTCCGGTGACGGACGTGCTCGTCGAGGACGGCGAGGTCGTCGGCGTCGAGATCGAACACGAGACCGGCCCCGGAAAGCGGGTTCACCGCGACCCCGGGACGACCGAGGAGATACGTGCGCGCCACGTCGTCAACGCGACCGGCGCCTGGGCGGGCAACGTCGGCGAGATGGCCGACGTCGACGTGGAGGTACGCCCCTCGAAGGGCGTGATGACGGTGATGAACACCCGACAGGTCGACACCGTCATCAACCGCTGTCGGCCGAAGGGTGACGCCGACATCGTCGTTCCCCACGAGACGGCCTGTATCCTCGGAACAACCGACGAGGAGGTCGACGACCCCGAGGACTACCCCGAAGAGGACTGGGAGGTCGACCTGATGATCGAGACGCTCTCGGAGCTCGTGCCCGCGTTGAAAGATGCCCGGACGCTCCGTTCGTTCTGGGGCGTTCGCCCCCTCTATGAGCCGCCCGGAACCGGTACCGAAGACCCGACCGACATCACGCGCGACTACTTCCTGCTCGACCACGGCGACCGCGACGACCTCCCGGGAATGACAACCATCGTCGGCGGGAAGCTCACCACCTACCGCATGATGGCCGAGTCCATTAGCGACCACGTCTGCGACGCGCTCGGCCACGACGCGACCTGCGACACCGCCGACGCGCCGCTTCCGGGCTCGGAGAGCGACGCCCGGATGGAGGAGCTCATGGACGAGTTCGGGCTTCGGTCACCCGTCGCCCGCCGGTCCGGCCAGCGGCTCGGCTCGCGCGCCGACGACGTGCTCGGCGAGTACGACCCGAACCCGGTCGTCTGTAACTGCGAGGGCGTCACGCGCGCCGAGGTGCAGGACGCGATCGGCGAGGCCGGCAGCGACCTCAACGCGGTCCGCCTCCGCACCCGCGCGTCGATGGGGAACTGCCAGGGCGGGTTCTGTACCCACCGCATCGCCGCCGAACTCGCGCAGGAGTACCCGGAGCCCGTCGTCCGCGACGCGGAAGACGAGCTGTATCAGGAGCGCTGGAAGGGTCAACGACACGCACTGTGGGGGATGCAACTCTCACAGGCGATGTTGAACCACCTGCTGCACGCGACGACGATGAACCGCGACGGCGACCCGGCGACCCTCGACAGCGAGGTCGACTTCGAGGCGTTCGACGCGGGCTCGACGGCTGGCTCGGCCGGACCGAACGAGGGCGGCGAGTCCGGGACGGCGGCGGCCGACGGGGGTCGCGCAGCGGACGACGCGACCGCAAACGGAGGGATCGATGGCGATCGATAGCGACGTACTGGTCGTCGGCGGCGGGCTGGCGGCGATCACCTCGGCGGTCGCGGCGGCCCGCGAGGGCGCCGACGTGCGGCTCGTCTCCCACAAGTCGAGCACGCTCCGACAGGCCTCCGGGCTGGTCGACGCGCTCGGGTACGTACCGGCGACGAAGCCCGCGAAACCGCTGCGCGAGGGACCGCCGACGGCGGGCCGCGAACTGGACCGCGACGAGTGGCCCGATCCCGAGGGCCCCCTCGCAGACCCCTTCGAAGCGATCGACCGGCTCCCCGAGACGCACCCCTACCGGATCCTCGGCCCTGACGCGCTCCGAGACGGGCTGGACCTGTTCGACGACCTCGCGGGCGACGCGTATCGCGGGGGGCACACCGACAGCAACGCGCTCGTGCCGACGTTCGGCGGGAGCGTGAAGCCGACCGCGCGCTACCCGGCCGCCGCCGAGGCCGGGATCGCGAGCGACGATCGGCCCGCGCTCATCGTGGGCTTCCGGTCGCTCACGGAGTACGACGCGCGGGCGTTTGCGGGCCGACTGGAGGCCGCGGGCGTCCCCTTCGACGTCGCCGGCACGGAGGTGGAGTTCGCCGAGGCGTTCCGTGCGGACACGAAGATCACCCGGCTCGCGAAGGCGCTCGACCACGACGAGGAAATCGACGGCGTCCCCGCCCGTGAGGCGTTGGCGAAGGCCGTCGCGCCGCACCTCCACGACGTGGTGGACAAGGAGGGCGGCGTCGACCGCGTCGAGCGCGTCGGCTTCCCGGCGTTCCTCGGTGACGACCGCGGCGACGAGGTCCGCGCCGAGCTCGCCGACCGGCTCGGCGCAGACGTGTTCGAGATTCCGATGGGGCCGCCGAGCCTCCCGGGGCTCAGGCTGGAGGACCGGCTGTTCGACGCGCTCGATGCAGAGGGCGTGAACTTCGAGACCGGCTTCCCGGTCGTCGGGATCGAGACCGAGGCGAACGGGGCGATCGAGACGGTCTCCGTCGACCGGAAGGGGCGTGAGACCCCCTACAGCGCCGACGCGTTCGTGTTAGCGACCGGCGGGCTCGTCGGGAAGGGGCTCGACTCGGACCGCGACGGCGTCCGCGAACCGGTCTTGGACCTGCACGTCGAACAGCCCGCCGACCGCTACGAGTGGTTCGTCGACGACGCGTTCGGCGACCAGCCGTATGCGCGCTTCGGTGTCCGGCCCGACGAGCAGGGGCGCCCGATCGACGAGAACGGCGAGGCACAGTACGCGAACGTCTTCGTGGCCGGCGGGGTCGTCGGCGGCGCGGACGTGGCGCGAGAGAAGTCCGCGAGCGGGGTGTCGCTCGCGACCGGTGTAGTGGCGGGACGGCAGGCGGCGACGGAGGCAACCAAATGACACGACACACGGACGACGACGGAGACAGAGGCGAGTCGAACGGAGCGGACGGCGTCGACCGCGCCGCCACCGACGGCGGCGTCGAGAGCGCGACCGGCGGGAGCGACTCGGCCGAGCTCGACCCGGACGCGTACGATCCTGTCGACGTGTTCCCCGGCGGCGACCTCGACCTTCGAGAGGGCGCCGACTCCTGTTATAAATGTACGAGCTGTGACACCTCCTGTCCGGTCGCCGAAGTCGACGACGAGTTCCCGGGACCGAAGTTCCAGGGGCCGGAGCAGTGGCGGCTCAAGCGCAAGGAGGACCACGACATCGACGAGTCGATCACCTCCTGTTCGAACTGCATGCGCTGTGACGACGCCTGTCCCTCCTCGGTGCCGCTCTCACAGATGCACAACGAGGCACGCGGCCAGTTCGTCGAATCGCAGATGGAGAAGCTGTCGGTGGAGTACATCCGCAACCGAATCTTAGCGAACTACCGCACCTCGGCGCGGCTGGCGAGCATCTTCCCGCGGACCGCCTCGTTCACGATGAACTTCGGGCCAGTTCGCTGGGCGATGGAGAAGACGCTCGGTATCCCGAAAGAGCGCGACTTCCCCGAGTTCGCCACGGAGACGTTCCGCGAGTGGTGGAAGGCCCGCGGCGGGGCACAGGTACAGAACCCCGACAAACGCGTCGCGTACTTCCACGGCTGTTACTCCAACTTCAACACGCCGGAGGTCGGGAAAGCGATGGTCCGGGTGTACGAGCACTTCGGCTACGAGGTGATGGTCCCGCCACAGAAGTGCTCCGGGACGCCCATGTTCGCGAACGGAATGTTGAAAGACGCGCGCCGGCACGCCGAGACGAACGTCGAAAATCTCATCGAGGCCATCGGCGATGGGGCCGACGTGATCGCCTCTTGTACCTCTTGTTCGCTGTCGCTGCGTCAGGAGTACCCCGAACTGTTCGACATTCACGGGATCGAAGACGTCGCCGAGCACACCTACGATGCGCTGGAGTACCTTCGGATCAACGAGGACCTCGAGAGCGAACTGGCAGAGAGCGAACTCGCCGACGAGCAGTCGTTCGCCTACCACGCGCCGTGTCACGCCCGCAATCAGGGGCTCTCACGGCAGGCCGTCGAGACGTTCCGCGATGTAGACGGCATCACCATGGAAGACGTCGGGGACTCCTGTTCCGGCATCTCCGGCACCTACGGCTGGAAGGAAGAAAAGTACGAGAAGTCGATGAAGATCGGCGCGGAGATGTTCGAACACATGGAGGACGCCGAGGGAGACGTGGGGATGACCGAATGCCCGACCTGTGCGATGCAGATGGAGCACGGCACCGGCTACGAGGTCGAGCATCCGCTCCAACTGCTTGAGGACGCGGTAGGCGCGTAGACCCGCCGACTGCGGGCCGACTGGTTCCGTCGCCCCGCTCCGTTTTTCAGTCCGGATAACCGCGAACGAACGTTTATGACTGCGACTCGCCTTTTAACGGGACGTGACGCTCGCACAGTTTCTCGATCGATTCGACGGCCCCGATCGATCCATCGTTATCGTCAACCGCACCGATCCGGACCCCGTGTTAAACATGCTCGTGGATACGTTCGGAGAGAACGCGGTGAGCGTTGTCGACGAGACGATTGGGGGTGGTGGCCGGCGGGCCGATGTGGGCGGACCGGTCGGAGACGAGCCAAAGGAACACGAGACTGACGGCGGCGATTCGGACTTCCGCGGTGGACTCACGACTCGCGACCTGACGGCGGATCGGAGCACCGACCGAGACGGAGCGGGCGCGACGCGCGGTGACGCCGACCGGCTCGCTGATGGAGACGGCGCCCGACGCGACACCGGGGACGACTGCCCCGTGATCAACGTCGACGCGCTCCGGGAGCACGACGGCGTCCCCTTCGACGGAGACGACCCCAGAGAGCTCGAGAACCTCGCACTGCTCGTTGAAGACGATCAGGTAATCGCGGGGTCCACGCTGGACGAACTGAGCGAGGCCGTGTTGCTCGTGAATTCGGACCTGTACGTCACCGGCAGTCGAACGCTCGATGAGGTGGATCTGCCGCCGGTGATCAGCGGACTCACCGACACGACCTTTACGCTGCGCGGATACCCGGAGTCGAACCGTGAGAAACTCCTGCTCATCACGATCTCGCGGTTCATCGAACGGGCCGCTTGGATGGCCGGCGACGGGACGCTCCGGTCGTCGTTCCAGCGCCTGTCGCGGATCGACGACGAGGTCGGCACGCGGAACGTGTACGAGCGCGTGTCGAAGGCGGGTATCGACACCCACATCTACGGCGTCCCGGACGGCCTCCCACGCGATCTGGACGCGGTGATCCACGGCGGCGACACCCGGGACTTCACCGACTCGTGGTTCGTGGTGTACCGCCCGTCGGAGGGCCCGCAACCGACCGATGACGGTCTGGAGAGCGATATCGAGCGGGGGATGCGGGGCGGCGTCGGGATGATCGCGGTCGAGACGGAGCCGCGGCTCTGGCGGGGACTTTGGACGTTCGACCCCGACCGGTTGCAGTCGGTGAACCGCTACATCGAGCGGAACTTATAAGTCCCCAATCGCCGGCTACAACCCGAGTTCGCGCCCCAACACGACGTGTTGGATCTCGCTCGTCCCCTCGCCGATCTCCATCAGCTTCGCGTCGCGGTAGAATCGCTGCGGCGCGAAGTCGGTGGTGTAGCCGTAGCCGCCGAGCGTCTGGACCGCCTCCTCGGCCACCTCGCGGGCGGCCTCGCTGGCGTCGAGTTTCGCCAGCGCGGACTCGCGAGTGACCGACTCGCCGGCGTCGTACTTCGTGGCGGCCTTGTGCGTGAGCAGCCGTGCGCGCTCCGTCTGCCGGTGCATGTGGACCACCTTGTCGCGGATCGCGTCGAACGTCGCGATCGGCTTGCCGAACTGCTCGCGCTCGCCGGCGTACTCCTTGGCGGCCTCGTACGCGCCCTGCGCGAGGCCCACCGAGAGCGCCGCGATGGAGATCCGCCCCCCGTCGAGCGTCTTCATCGTCTGGGTCCACCCCTCGCCCTCCTCGCCGAGCAGCCGGTCGTCCGGGATCCGCACGTCGTCGAGGGCGATCTCGCAGGTCGGCGAGCAGTTGAGCCCCATCTTGTCCCAGACGGTCGTCACCTCGAACCCGTCGTCCGCGGGATCGACGATGAACGTCGAGATCCCGTCGTAGCCGGCGTCCGCGTCGGTGACGGCCTTCACCAGCACGCTGTTGGCGACGCTCGCATTCGTGATGAACTGCTTGGTGCCGTTCAACACGTACTCGCCGGCGTCGGCGTCGTGTTCGGCGGTCGTGTCCATGTCCGAGGCGTCGGAGCCGCTGCCGGGCTCCGTGAGCGCCCACGCGCCGAGTTCGCCGCCCTCGGCGAGCGGCCGGAGCCACTCCTCTTTCTGTTCCGGCGTGCCGAACAGCTCGATCGGCTTCGCGCCCAGCGAAGTGTGGGCGGCGTACGAGAGCCCGATCCCGCCGGAGACACGGCCGAGCTCTTCGGTGACGAGCGCGTACATGAGCTGGTCGCCGCCGAGCCCGCCGTACTCCTCGGAGATCGGCACGCCCATCATATCGAGATCGGTGAGATCGGCGAACACCTCGGCGGGGAACCGGTGTTCGTCCTCGATCTCTTGGGCGATCGGTCGAATCTCCTCCTCGCAGAACTCGCGGACGGTGTCGCGAATCATCCGGTGTTCTGCGGGCAGCTCGAAGTCCATGGGCAAGAATTGCGACGCGGGAGCATAAACAATACGAACGACCGTGACTGATACGGCTCAGGGACGACGTGACCATTTATCAGGCGCGGTCGCCTCAAGCCGTCCATGGAACTCCGCCGGCTGGTGCGTGGCCGCGTGGACTGGCCCGACATCGAGCGGGTCGTCCGCGAGCTGGCGGACCGGTACGACCGCGACGAGATGCGGGTCCGCTTTCTCGACGCCGACAACTGGCTGTCGACTCCGATGGTGATCGACGACGACCTGTTCGTGAAGGTGATCACCCGTCAGAACACGCTCGTCCACGCGCTGTTCACCACCGGGCGAAACCTCGGCGCCTTCTCTGCGGGCACCGAGGGCTTTTTCGAGCGCTACGAGACGCCGTACGAGATGGCGCGTCACGAGCTAGAGGCGACCCGGAAGGTCCGCGAGCTCGGCGTCAACGCGCCGGAGCCGATCGAGGCGCTGGAAGTCGGCGACCTCGGCGTCGTCGTGTTGGAGTACATCCCCGAGTTCCGGACGCTCGACGAGCTCGACGCCGCGGGCGTAGCCGCGCTCGCTCCCGCGCTCTTCGCGACCCTCCGGACGATCCACGACGCCGGGCTCGCCCACGGCGACCTCCGCGCAGAGAACGTTCTCGTGCGCGACGGCGACCTCTACGTCATCGACGCCACGAGCGTGAGCGAGGAGGGCCGTGAGTCGGCGCGGTCGTACGACCTCGCGAGCGCCCTCGCCGCGCTGGAACCCTTGATCGGTGCCGCAGACGCCGTCGACGCTGCGCTCGGAAGCTACTCGACCGACGAAATCCTGGCCGCTCGGCAGTTCCTCGACTTCGTCTCGATCCGGCCCGACCACGAGTTCGACGTCACGGGACTCACCGGCGAACTGGAAAAACGGGCGACGTAGGAGCGATTCACTCCGCGGCCGCGTCCGGCGTCTCCTCGGTCGGTCACGCGCGCTCTCGGCTCACGGTCCAGATACCGGCCGTCATCAGCACGGCGCCGACGAGGAATCCCGCCCCGAGCGACTCGCCGAGCAGCGTCGCCCCGAGCGCGGCTCCGACCGCGGGCTGGGCGAAAAAGAAGACGGCGACCGTTCCCGCGGGCACGTACTCTAAGCCTTTATACCAGAGGTACCACGCGGCCGCCGTGGACCCCACTCCGAGGTACAGCACGGCCGCGACCGACGCCGTCGTCAACGGGATATCGGTCGGCGAGACGCCCAGGTACCACAGCTCCCCGGCGGCGAGAACGCCGAGCATCGGGACGCTCGTCAGCGAGGAGTACGTCGCCGCCCGCAGCGCGCCGTGACGCCTCACTGCGCGAACCCCCCAGACGGTGTAGCCGGCCCACGCCGCGCTGCCGATCAGGAGCAAGGCCACGCCGAGGGCGTTGCCTGCGGCCATCGACGCCAGGTCGTACTGTCCGGCGAGGACGACGGCGGTTCCGACGCCGGCGACGGTCATTCCGCCCGCCTTCGCCGGCGTGACGCGCTCGCCGAGGACGACCGCACCGAGCAGAACGGTGAAGATTGGGGTCAGAACCGTCAGGAGCGACCCCTGGCTGGCGTTGGTCAGTTCCGTGCCGACGAACTGCGTCGCGACCGTCAGCGTCACCCAGCCGCCCAACACGACGTACGCCGGCCACTCGTCGCGGGACGGGGTGGGGCCATCGCCGCCGGCGACGACGAGCCAGAGCACGCCGGCGCCGACCGCGACCCGGAGGAAGCCGAGCGTCACCGGCGGGATCAGCGCGAACCCCCACTTGCTGACGACGTACATCCCGCCCCACAGCGCCGCGGCCGCGAGGGGTGCGAGTGCGAACACGTATCGGCCGATGCCGGATGACATTCGGGTTTGAGACGCGGAAAGAGACGGTGGTGGCTCAGCCGCCGAGGTACAGCTGCGAGACCTCGTCGTCGTTGAGCAGTTCCTCCGGCGTCCCTTCGAACCGGACCGTGCCCTGATCGAGGACGTAGCCTCGGTCGGAGATGCCGAGCCCCTTCGTCACGTTCTGTTCGACCATGAGGATCGCCGTGTCCATGTCGTTGACCTCCTGTACGTCCTCGAACACGTCGTCGGCGGTGTTGGGCGCGAGTCCCGCAGACGGCTCGTCGATGAGCAGCACGTCCGGCTCCATCACGAGTGCCCGGGCGAACGCCAGCACCTGTCGCTGGCCGCCCGAGAGCGTTCGCGCCTTCGCCGACCGCTTCTCTTCGATGATCGGGAACCGGTCGTACAACGTCTCGATCACCTCGTCGAGGCCGCCGTCGCGGGCGACGCCGCCCATCCGGAGGTTCTCGTCGATCGTTAGCGACCCGAACACGTTGTCGGTCTGGGGGACGTACCCGATCCCCTCGCGGACGATCTCTTCCGGTGCCATCCCGCCGATGTCGCGGCCGTGGTACTCGACGGTCCCGACCCACGGCGTCAGCATGCCGAAGGCCGTCTTGAGGACGGTCGATTTGCCGGCCCCGTTCGGACCGACGAGACAGACGATCTCGCCGGGATCCAGCCGCATGGTGAGGTCGTCGAGCACCTGCACTTCGCCGTAGCCGCTGTCGACCTCCGTCAGCGAGAGAACGGGATCGGTTCCGCCGGCCGCGGCGTTGTCGCTCATGCCCCACCTCCGAGGTACGCCTCGATGACTCTGTCGTCGCTGCGAACCCCGTCGGGCGTCCCCTCGGTCAGGACGCTCCCTTGGTCGAGGACGATAATCGGGTCCGCGAGATCCATCACGAACTCCATGTCGTGTTCGATCAGCACGAACGTCGTCCCCTGCTCGTGGAGCCGCCGGATCTGCGTCTTGAGCTTCTTCGCGAGCGTCGGGTTCACTCCCGCCACTGGCTCGTCGAGCAGCAGCACTTCCGGTTCCGCGAGCATCGCTCGCGCCAGTTCGACGAGCTTCATCTGCCCGCCGGAGATGTCTGTTGCGGGCTGTGTCGCGAGGTGATCGATCTCGAAGTCCTCCAGGATGCGCTCGGCGTCGGCGAGGTTCGCGGACTCGCGTTCACCGACCGATCCGGGAGACGTGAACAGCGACAGGAACGACTCGCCGGGTTGGTTCCGCGGACCGACCAGCATCGCTTCGCGGACGGTCATCCCCTCCAGCTTTCGGGGCGTCTGGAAGGTCCGGATGAGTCCGTGTTCGGCGACTTCGTACGGCTCCAAGCCGGTCACCTCGGACCCATTCACCGTGACGGTCCCGCCGTCGGGCTCGTAAAACCCGGAGATCAGGTTGAACAGGGTCGACTTCCCGGCGCCGTTCGGCCCGATGAGGCCCGTGATCGTCCCGCGTTCGACCTCGAACGTCGCGTGGTCGGTCGCGGTGAGCCCGCCGAACGACTTCTGTAGGTCGTCGACGCGGAGGACGACGTCCTCTTTGCCCTCCACAGCGCCGACCTGCGGGTCGGCCGTCGGATCGGACGCGGCGGTCGGCGTCGACGTGTTCGATACGTCTGCCGCCTCCGCTCCTGTGCTCTCTGTCGCCGTCGATTCCGTTGGTTCACTCATTGTCGTCGCCTCCGTCGTCCTCCATCCCTTTTTGCTCCCGTACGCCGCTCGTCGGTCGATCAGGTGTTCCCCTGCCTTCGACCGCGCTCGGCCAGATGAGCTCGCGCTGCGGCGGGAGGATCCCCTGCGGCCGGTAGCGCATCACGACCACGATCAGCACGCCGATCAACAGCAGCCGCAGCGGCGCCGGATCGACCGGGATCGCGAAGTCGTTCAGGAATCGGGTCCCCTCGCGGATGGTGACGATGACGATCCCGCCGAACAGCGCCCCGCGGTTAGAGCCGCTGCCGCCTAAGATTACCGCGACCCACACGTAGAACGTCGTGATCGGGTCGAGGTCACCCGGCCCGACGTAGAGGTTGAGGTGGGTGTAGAACACGCCCGCCAGCGCCATGATCAGGCTGCCGAGTACGAACGACTGCATCTTGAACGAGTAGGTGTTCTTCCCCAGCGCGCGAGCCAGGTCCTCGTCCGAGCGGATCGTCCGCAGCACGCGCCCCCACGGCGATTGGTGTGTGCGGCGGAGAATGAGGAACACCGCGCCGGTGAACGCGAGGACGAGCAGGACGTTCAGCGACCCTCGCCAGAACGATGTCCCAAGGAGTATCGGCGTACCGGGGATCACCTCCAGCCGGAGCCCCGGCATCGTCTCCGGGAACGTCGAGAGAACCGGCCATCCCGCGAAGAAGCTCGGGATCCCGCGCACCCCCCCGCTCCCGTTCGTCAGCCAGCGCTCGTTGAGGACGACCAGCCGGACGACCTCTGCGAGTCCGAGCGAGGCGATCGCGAGGTAGTCCGCGCGAAGCCTGAGCGTCGGAATGCCGATCAGCACCGCCAGCACGAACGCGACGACGAGCGCAACGACGAGCCCGGCGATCGGCACCCCGAACAAGGCTCCGACGACGGGCACGTCGCCAAGCATCTCTCTGACCGGTGAGCCCGTCGCGGTGATGAGCGCTGAGCCGTACGCGCCGATACCGAAGAACGCCGCGACGCTAAAGTTGATCAGCCCGGCGAATCCCCACTGGGAGTTCAGCCCGAACGACAACAGCGCGTACATCCCCGCGAGTCCGACGAGGAACAGGAAGTACGTCGGACCGAGCCGGCCGGTGATCAGCGCGACGAGGAGGAACAGCAGGAACGCCACGCTGACACCGAGCACCCACCCCTCGGGGCGAGTCAGCTCTCCCAGCGCTCCTTTCGGATCGGTGAGCGCGCTCATGTGGCTTCCTCCCCGGCGATTCCGCTCGGCCGGACGAGCAGCACCGCGACCATGATCACGAACGCGATGGCGTTCGCGTATTCGATGCCGATCGGGATCCCGAACTCGTCGGGAACCAGCGGCAGCAGTTCTCCGATTCGGGTCAGAAGCGGCGTCAGTTGGTTTATCATGCCGATGAGGAAGCCGCCCGCCATCGCCCCGTAAACCGAACCGATCCCGCCCAGGATCACCGCCGCGAATATCACCAACAGGAGGTTAAACCCCATCCGCGGAGCGAGCTGATTGAACAGCCCGAGGAACACGCCGCCTGCACCGGCGAGCCCGGCGCCGATGACCCACGTCCAGAGCTTGACCCGCTTCGTTCGGATACCGCTGACCCGCGCGAGGTCGGGGTTGTCGGCCATTGCACGCATCTTCCGGCCGAGATCGGTGTACTGGAGCAGGACGTGAAGCCCGACGACGAGTATTGTCGCCGAGACGACGATCGCGACGTCGTGACGCGTGATCCGGACGCCGTACTCCACCAGCCAATCGATCGGTCGCTGCGCCCCGATGCCGTATTGGGTGAAGTCGGACCCGAACCGGATCTGGATGATCGCGCGGTAGATGAACGCGATCCCGATCGACGTGATCAGCAGTCCGATCGAGTCGATGTCGAGCGGCTCGTAGATGAGCTTCTCGGTGACGACCGCCACGACCGCGGCGGCCACGATCCCGACGACTATCGCCAGGAAGAAGCTGTACGGGAGCCCCAACACCGGGCCGCCGATCGCCCCGACGGCACCAAAGGTAACGAGCGCCGCGTACGCACCGATCGTCATCGTATCGCCGTGGGCGAAGTTCGCGAAGTCGGCGATGCTGTACACCAGCGACAGTCCGATGCTCCCGAGGACGATGATGCTGCTGAAGACCAGCCCGTTAGCCAGGTATCCGATGACGGTCATCGGCTGGGATTAGCCTTCGACGAAGTCGATGCCTTCGTACTCGTGGTTCTGGACCTCTAGTACTTGGAGGAACCCGACCGGGTCTCCGTTTTCGTCGAAGTCGATGGGCCCGCTGACACCCTGGTAGTCGACGTCGTCCGGACCGCCCCCATCGGCGAGGATCTCGCTCGCGGCTTCGAACGACGTCACCGTTTCGCCCTCGGGGCCGGAGACGCGCCGGACGGTGTCCTGAAGCGCCGCGCCGGTGAACTCGTCGGCGGCCTGAATCGCGAGCGCGGCGTTGATCACGCAGTCGTACGCGTACGACGCCCACGAGGTCGGCTGCTGACCGTACTCCGCCTCGAAGGTCTCGGCGAACGACTGGTAGTTCTCCTCCTCGACCGGCGCGGAGGGCACGACGATCTTCATCCCGTTGATGCTCCCCTCGGGGGTGTTTTCGAGAACGTTGTCGCCGGACACGGAGTCGGCGCCGTAGAACTGCGCCTCGTACCCCGACGAGTACACCTCGTTGACCATCGTCGCGAACTCCGCCTGGTAGGTGATGAACAGCCACGCGTCAGCGCCGGAGCCGTTCATCTCGGAGATGACGCTGGAGTACGACTGCTGATCCTGGTCGTGGGGTGTGTTGTAAACGATCTCGCCGTCGTACGCGTTGACGAACGCGTCGGTGAGGCTCTGTCCGTAGTCGTTATTGACGTAGGTGACCGCGACCTCGTCGTAGCCGTCGTCGGTGATAATGTTCGAGAGCGCCAGCGATTGACTGCGTCCGGACGGTGACATCCGAAGCAGCCCCGGGAACTCCGTGAGGTTGAGCCCGGTCGAGTTCTGGCTCAGCTGAACGACGTCGGTCCCCTCGACGACGCTCTCGTAGATGGCCAGCGAGACGCCCGAGCCGACCGCGCCGATGAGGAACGGCACGCCGTCCTGGTTGACGAGCTTCTGGGCGGCAGCGATCCCGCCTTGGTTCTCGCTCTCGGAGTCCTCGACAGCCAAGGAAAGTTCGCGTCCGTTGATCCCGGCATCGTTGACCTCTTGTAAGGCGAGTTCGACGCCGCGCTGGTTCCGCTCACCGAACGCCGATAGCGACCCGGTCAGGGAGTTAACCATCCCGATCTCGTACGGACCGGTGTCGCCGCCGTCGCTTCCGTCCTCTCCATCGTCTGTTCCGTCGCTCCCGTCGCTCCCGTCGCTCCCGTCACTTCCGTCGCTTCCGTCGCTTCCGTCAGACCCGTCCCCACCGTCGTCAGTCGTACTGAGACAGCCCGCGAGCGCGGCGACCCCTGCTCCGCCCGTTAGTTTCAGCAGTGTTCTCCGGTCGGCCAGGTTCATGCTATTTCGTGACATAAGTAACCTGTAGATTTCGTAGGCGTATGGGTATCTGAAACCCTACCCGTCCATGGTCGGCTGAGACGTATTTTCTCTCTCATTGGGTGCAATATTTGCTGCAATATTTTATTCTCTAGTATATCTTGAAATAATTGGTCGGGTGGCGTTATATCCCTCTCGAGCAGCCTACTGTGTGTATGATACCGCCCATTGCGAGCAACTTCGTCGCTGGAGAGACGCCGACGGCGGCTCTCGCGCACGTCGAATCTCTCAACGACCGGGGCGTGGCTGGCATCCTGAACCTGCTCGGCGAGCACTACGAGGAACGGCCCCCCGCCGACGCCGACGCCGACGAGTATATCGACCTCGTCGAGGCGATCGCGGAGCGGGACGTCGACGCCTGCGTCTCGGTGAAGTCGAGCCAGATCGGCCTCGACATCGGCGACGACGTGTTCCAAGAGAACCTCGCGCGCATCGTCGAGGCGGCAAACGCCCCCGCGGCGACGGGTTCGGACGGAACCGGGACGTTCGTCTGGATCGACATGGAGGACCACGAGACCACGGACGTGACGCTCGACGCCTTCGAGCGCCACGCGGTCGAGACCGACGGAAACGTCGGGGTCTGCGTGCAGGCAAACTTAAAGCGCACGCGTGAGGACCTCGAGCGGCTCGCGGAGCTTCCCGGAACGGTCCGTCTGGTGAAGGGTGCCTACGACGAGCCTCCCGCGATCTCGTACAAGAAGAAGGCCCGCGTCGACCAGTCGTACCGCGACTGTCTCGCGTACATGTTCGAGGCGTTCGACGACGGGGTCGCGGTCGGCAGCCACGACCCCGCGATGATCGAGTACGCGAGCGAGCTGTACGCGGAACACGGGACGCCCTACGAGGTACAGATGCTGACCGGCGTCCGGGAGGAGGCGCAGTTCGACCTCGCCGGCGATCCGGACGTCGACGCCGAAGTCTACCAGTACATTCCGTACGGCTCCAAGTGGTTCTCGTACTTCTACCGTCGCATCCGGGAGCGCAAGTCGAACGCGCTGTTCGCGCTGCGGGCGATCGTCGGCAACTGAACGGTTTCGGTCGGGGGGTCGGGGAGCAGGCTCTGCGAAATCCGCTTCTTCAGAGAGGTTCTCTTCTGGAATAGCTGGTCGATAACCGATCCCACCCTACTTCGCTCACCCTGACGGGTTCGCTCGTTGAGGGTGGGGCTTTGATGTGGGACTCGCCGTCAGTTGTCGCCGGGGAAGAAGGGTGTTGCTCACCCGTACCGAACGATGTTTTGGGTCGACATTCCCACCATTTAGGGGCCGGGGTACTGCGGCCCGTGATACCGGCGACTTGTGCGGCAGTATCACGGAACTCAAAGACGGTGGTCTCTAGAAAAAATGTATCGGGTGGCGAGTCAGTCAGCATCAGTCACGTTACTCATTTCCCACCGTGTCGGCTTCCTCTCCGGCCTACTCGCGTTTTGCTTCCGACTCTCAGTCGGAAGCCCTCGCTCCCTACCCGGAGCCTGGACGCCAGGTGGACCTCGAGACTGAACCGTTGCCTGGCCAGGTGTAAGTTGGGTCACCCGTTAAAATTCACCCTGTCCCATTGGTCTGTGTTGTCATCTCGAATCAGACAAACGTAAACGGTGTTGTCTGAGTGTACCAGAACTCTATGAGAAGCGTAGGGGAATGTGACCGTCACATCATGGGATCGGTCTCCCGTAACAATCTCCATTAATCCATCAAGGTCAATTGACTGAGAGAGTGGGGGTAACTCTTCCATCGGCGTGTTCGACGCGTTAGAAACAGCCTCGGTGATAGTCACAAGAGGATCCTCTGAAGACTTTCTCATGGGACCACTATCGAGACTCTCCTATGTGGTAACAAGCACCGTATTATCTAATCCAATTAAAGTCACGATCTACGATATAAATTATTATCTTATTACGGAAGTTCGAGGAGAAAGCCTCGCCGTTCACGGCGGGGATGAATCCGACAACATCATCACAACCGCCGGAATTAATGCCCCTGACAGCGTATGTGTAGGTAAGCACAACGGGCAAAAACTGGCGGTTGGATTGGGGTCCGCCCGGACGACGAAGGCCACCACACCGTTCCTGAGAGGGCGTCTCCGAGGCCGTGGCGACACGGCAGGCAAAAAGCGACCCTCGCTCGATTGTGCCTGCCCACCGTGGTACGAAGGGCAGGCAGGCCGATGGCACGGCCCGTGCCCGGACATGGAGAAACCTGTGACCGGGGGCATTCTCGCCGTCTCCCTGAGACGAACGGGATGCACGGTGCAAGCGGATACCGCGTCCGAACGGACGCCGAACACGCCACACCCCTCGCAGGGCCGACGTATCGCGCACGAACCCGGTATCGCCTCGCCGGACCCGTTCGGCAGGCGAGAAGTTGCCAACGGGGGCGTGAGAACGGTCCGCTGTCCCGCGTTGGAATCCTCGCGCTTCAGCGCGGGGAGGATGTCAAGGCGGTTGCAAAGGCTCACGACGAGGATGTACTTGATCAACTGTGGGTCAGCAGCGAGGATATTAATACGGACGCACTTGACGGGCTCTTTCAGGAACGCAAGCTCAAGATGACTCTCCAATTCGAGGCGGATTCGACGACGGCCACTATCACTGCCGATGCGAGTGGAAAGCCACTGATTAAAATCGAATCGCATCGCTAATTATGCGAAAGCGGGGGTTCTGTCTCGCATAACTTCGTGACGATTTCGTGTGATTATCGGGAGACAGGAGGTATCCGCGTCTGTTCAAACTCCCCCTCGATTATATTGAAGAGAACAGTGATCGCTTCGTAGTGGTCCTGTTTCGACTTGTGAACGCCTAATGGAGTCACACTAAGTGCATGATACCTGCACATCCTCCCAGCTGGCATGTTTTCATTTTCGATCAGATACTGTGCGACCTCCACAAGCAGGGCGTGAGTCGAAATGAGTTCTTTCTTGCGCATGATCTCACTTTTCCAGAGTATGAGCGTGTCGTCTTCCATTCCAGACACTCAACGTGCGCCCTGCCAACGTCACTGAATCAAGACCGACGTATGTGTGTGGGATAGCTGTGTACAAAATTAATGGTGAGTGAGATGCCGACGTGAACAACACTCGCCTACCGTTCCTATCCGTGTAACACGGTATCAACCCCTACAGTAACTCAGAAACTATCACGTGCGTCTACTGACCAGTCGATTCAGCATAGACAAACCAAAACAGACGAAGTCGTTATGCTGTACTCATCCTCTGTATCGGCCATGCTACTGCTGACAGACATCAGGCAGTTTGGAAATATACTGATACATACACTGCGCGTATCACTCAGAGCAGGAATGCGAACACCGGGTATGAGCCGACGATCGCCAGCGACGGCGTCAACACCCACATCGTCACGATACGCTTGGCTGCCGCCGGGTCGAAGAGGCTTCGCTCGTCGATATCTGCCGGTCCCTCAGCACCGATATCTGGAACGTTCGGGATCTCATCTGACTTCTCGGCCGATTTCTCTTTTCGGGCAATATCCCCGATGGTCGGGCTGGCAGGAGCATCCTCGGCGCGTGAAGTGACCAATGCGCCAGTCGAGACTGCTACATCTGGACGGTCGGGCGATGGCGTCGCCAACTCTGCCAGTGTCGATGCCCGACTCGCTCGGCCCCATCCGAGCCCAATAATCGTTGACGTCGTGCTAACGGCGAGACTCGCTGGAATCCCGAAAGATGAGAGAATAGTGATGACTGTTCCACCGATCACCGAAACGATCAGTGACGCGAGAATAGGGAGCTCCGTGATATCGTCTCCAACCGTTTCGAGCGTGCGACGGGCAATGGTGAAACTACCCAACCCGAAGGCCGCCACCGCGAGCAGAACACCCTGATTGACGGTGAGCGAGCCACCCGGACCGACGAGGGGAGCGACAGCGTTCGCAGCGTTCGACGCCCCGGCCGAGAACGCCATATAACAGCCGATGATGACTACCAAGAGTGACCCGACGGTATCCTGCGGTGATGCGTTCGGATTGATGAACGGCCGTGGAATCGTGCTCGATCGGTCGAGTTGGATGAAGTGGAGATCGAAGGTGGTGAACGCAACGTAGCGGTCAAGATATGGATACATGTAGCGACCGATAACGACCCCAATAGTCAGACACACCAGCGGGGAGACAATCCAGGCCGAGAGGATAACGAACATCAGTGCCTGATTGAGGGTACCGGTTGCGAGCCCCAAGCCGACGATTGCACCCACAGCAGTCATCGAAGTTGACGCTGGGACGCCATAGAGATTCGATATCAACAGCGACACGCCAGTAAAAAACAGAACGACAACACTGGCAATAGGCGTGAACTGGATTGCTGGCACGATACTGCTACTCATCGTTGCGATCACGTTCCGACCGACGGTCCACGCCCCGAGAAAAGCAAAGCCAACGAACAACGCCCCCGCAGTTGACTTTCGAACAAGGCGTGAGCCCACCGCAGGGCCAAATGAGACCCCTGTGGATGATCCGCCGATATTGAACCCGACGAATACGGCGACAATGATACCGACGACCGTTAGTAGCATCACCATCGTAATTGGGTAAACATTGACTGACTCCGGTTTATGAGTTCTGGCACCAGTTACAGCTGCATAGTCGTATTTTTCGCTGAACGGAGACATACTGACACTCAGGTTCCAATGTTGACGATATTGCCTGTGCTCACTGCGACCGCACTGACTGTGCCCCTTCTCGCAATGAGCAACGCAGTAGACTGGCTGTGAATGGTCGTATGGCACGATATCACATTCAGGTATTGTATGATCGGTACAGCTGTCTGTTGACTACACCCTCTGTATCTCGTACGCTGCTACTGACATGTTGGGGAGGGGTCGGCGTTCGACGTCGGTACGTGAGTCCCCTGTACTGACCGATCAGTCTCTCCCGCCGATCGGCCTCGGTTCGCCCCACATTCGCGCGTTGTATTCAGCATGGCCACGAGATTTCCTCAGTTTCTGTCAGTAGTGAGGTGCGAGATACAGAGGATGCAGTCAGCACGGGAACTGCGTTATTTTCTCCAAACGAACCGCTAATCACCCGATAGAACGGGCATGCAAATTGGCCGTTGACATTTCTACCAGCTCAGAGAGATGTTCTGATAGCCGTGTAAGGTGCAGGGCGAGAATCTCGCACAGAATTATCTCCGGACTAAATCAGATCAGATCGGTCAGTACAGGTAGTGTTCAGTGTGAACCTCAAAATCACGAGATGCTATTCAGGTAGCACGGCTGTGTTGAATCGCTGTAAGGCGTCGATATTCATTGTTTGACGAAGCACTTGATGGTATAGACGACACACATCAACGCGATTCTACGGAACTTTCCCGTCGAGCAGCGAGGAGTGGGACACTCCGAAGAAAAACCTGTGGAGACCGCACTCACTGTGGATACACTCGTATCTGCAAAGCGCGTCGTAGAAACAGGAAGCCCCACCACCAGAAGTCAAAGACTGCTGGTTAGCAGTCAGAACTCGGGGAGTTCTGACGACACCCTCAATGAGGAATGGCGTCAGCCGTGAGCGAGTAAGATGGGGTAGTTCACCGGTATCTCCTACCGAGATGCTACTGATCGTTCAATAACGCCTGGAATCCCTCGCTCACGTCTGCTATCATCGTTCCCTGCTCTTCGACGGCAGCGCTGATGCCGTTAGTCTCGCCGCTGATTTCTTCTGCGTTCGATGCTGTCTGATCGACCATCGAGGCGATCTCCTCCGTGCTGGCTGCCTGTTCGTCGGTTGCTCGGGCGACCTCTTCGATCCCGGTACTCAGTTCATCGACTGAATCTCCGATGTCTTCCAAGTTTGACAGAGTGTTGTTCACTTCCTCAACGCCGCTCTCGACGGCTTCCTCGTTTTCTTCGAGCCCCTCCACAGCTCGTGACGTATCGTGTTGGATCTCGTTGACCAGTTCTTCGATGTCGTTTGCACGCCGTTGGGATTTCTCCGCGAGCGATTTGATCTCCTCGGCAACGACATTGAACCCGGCACCTGCCTCACCGGCCCGTGCCGCTTCAATCGACGCGTTGAGTGCGAGTAGGTTTGTCTGGTCAGCGATCTCGTTGATCACGGCGACCATCTTATCGATTTCATCGACTCGCTCATCGACCTTACCGACGCGGTCGTCAACCTCTTCGGAGGTCTCTTTCATCCGCGTCACTGCTGATCGAGTGGTTCGAGCCGCGCTTCGCCCATCAGACGCGAGATCGCTCACTTGGTCTCCTTCATTGGCCACTTCCTCGGCCGAGGAGGCGATCTCCTCGACAGCCGCGCTCATGTCTGCGACTTCGTTGCGCACTTGATTCATCCCGTCGGCCTGCTCTCGGGACGCGGCGGCGATGTCGTCTGTTCGGCTCGCAATCGTAATGGCGGCGTCTTGAATCTCCGTGAGCGCGTATGCCGCATCTTCGACCTCACCGTCGTGCGATTTAGCGGCTTCGAGGGTTTCGTCAAGCTCTTGATCAAGGTCTTCGTCGAGAGTCGCGTCTACTGCTTCCGTTGAACTCATGAGCAATAAATGACAGACTTCCATTAAAAGTGGGATCATTAAATTCTCAATAATAATAAATTCCAGTATGTATTGATTATCCACGACCGCACTCGCACGGCGAAGCCAAGCGAGCGCTTCACAGTTGAGTTCACAGTTTCAGTCATAGAGCGCTGATTGTAGCGGTTATCGTCAATTAGCGATTGCTTGTCGTATTCTTTATCAACCGCAAGAGACCGCAGATCGCCCGCATTTCGGCGGGCGATCTGCTCGGCGAGATCTGCGCCGCTTCCTTTTCGGTTCGTTGAACAGTGGACGTCAAGGACGGCTTGAGACGCTGTATCGACGATTTTTGTGACTTTAAGCTTTTGAACGCGGTAGCTGATTCGCTGGCAGTAGTGGCGGCTCGCTGGTGAGCGGTCGTAGAACGTGGCGTCGATCGCGGCGTGTTCAGAGAGATCGTACAGCTGCGCCGACTGGCGCAGCAGCACTCGACACACGCTCATACTGATCCAGTCGAACGCCTTACACAACGTGGACGGCGCGGGGGGATCGGCCGCGTTGAGGCCGATCTCCCCGGTTATTTGTGGCATCTCTTTGAGTAAGTCGATCGTCATCCGGTAGGATGTGTCAAGGTAAATCCGCAGACAATGGAGGGAAACGAGTGCATAGTCGGCGAATCCGCCGCCGCCTTCCGGGGCGGCGGATTCGCCTCCATCGCCAGTAACTCTTTGAGCAACCGGCACAACTTCCCCGATGAAGCGGGAGATTTGTGTCATAGGCAACCGAATCTTCCCGCTTCAACTCCTTTGATTTAGTGGCCTACCCCGCTGCTGTATGGTGATTCAACACAGCCGTTTCGACCGATCCGCCGTCGAATACCGGCAGACCGGTGCAGTCGGATACCACCTGTCCGTCTACATCCTGTGGTTCAGAGAACGGATACGATGTAGGGCTGACTCAAGGGGAACCACCATGGGTGACTACTGCCGATGGGTACCCACAAATATAGACGCCTCCGGATACCACATACCAGCCGATTTAACTCATTCGCGAGACGTGACCGCATGGACAGACGTACTAATCGACGATCCGCGAAGGCGGGGAGACGGACCATGGGGCGCCGGCGACTGCTGAGAAGCACCGTCGGAGTCAC
Source organism: Halorubrum shenae (assembly GCF_051194165.1). Lineage (NCBI taxonomy): Archaea > Methanobacteriati > Methanobacteriota > Halobacteria > Halobacteriales > Haloferacaceae > Halorubrum > Halorubrum shenae. The sequence continues at coordinate 29,204 of NZ_JBLZNI010000004.1, forward strand.
CGCGGCGGGCGCGCTGGGCGCCGTTTACACTGACGGCGGGATAGACTCCAGCGGTGCCGACACGGCGAGCGACGATACCGCCGCACGGAGACGAGACGACGGAGCTGGGCCGGTTGACGCTCGGTCACCGAGCGAGCTCACGCTCATCGCCCACCGCGGATTCGCGGGCGAAAATCCGGAGAATACCGTCACTGCGGCGCGGGAAGCCGTGAGCGAGAGCATCCCAGCCGACGGCGGTAGAACAACGAGCCGGCGGGCCGATATCATCGAAATCGATGTCGTTCCGACGGCCGACAACGATGTAGTCGTGTTTCACGACGACAATCTGTCTGGACGAGACGGCGGTAGCCGTGGACTCACGGACGCGACAGGTGTCGTCTGGGAGACCGAGACTGCGGCTGTCACCACTGCAGAGGTACTCGGTAGCGGGGACACGGTTCCGCGTCTATCGACGCTCCTCGACGTCGTTCCCCCGGACGTGGGCGTAAACGTCGAGTTGAAGAATCCGGGACGATATGACCTGCGGTTCGCCGAGAAACTCCCCGAGTCGGCGCTTGCGGATCGAGCGGCCGCCTGGCAGCCGTTTGTCGACCGCGTCGTCGACGTGCTCAACGAGCACGACAACGAGTTCCTCTGCTCGTCGTTCTACGAAGGAGCGTTGGCGGCGATGCGTAACGCGTCCTCGTACGCGGTGGCACCCATTCTGTGGGAGTCGGTCGGCGACGGGGTCGCCATCGCTCGGGAACACGACGCCGCGGCGGTTCACGCGCCGACGAAGCTCATCGCCCGGACGCCGTTCCACGACACCGCACTCACCGCCGGTGTCGACCTCGTCGCGGAGGCTCACGCGGACGGGCGTGACGTGAACGTGTGGACGGTCGACACGTGGTATCAGGCCGATCGGCTCGCCGCCGCCGGTGTCGACGGTATCGCTGCCGACTACTCGGGTCTGCTTCCGCGGGCAACTGACGCATCGGCCTCGGGCGGACGGTCCTGACGGTTGCACGGCAGCTAACCGGTCAGCGGTCGCCGGCCGTCAATCTCCGGATAGGGCAGCTCTGAGTGCAATGTGCGACCGCAAACTCGAACCCCCCTGAGATTGAACTACGCGACTCCCCAAATTACATAGCACACAATACGTTTCAGTGCCGTTGTACCGCTCTGTATCGGTACGGATTTTAACGTGCCGAATCGGTGTCTACGGAGCCCCCGATACCGTTCAATTCAGCTATTATAAGCGCTTATTATTGCTATCTCTAACTGACTGGTGTGGTTAACGACAACAACGCAAGCGAGAGGCGGCGTCGATTTCTACAAACGACCGGAGCAGCCGCGGTCGGCCTCGTGTCCGCTGGGTGCCTCGGGGCGACATCCGACGGCTCGGAGGGCACCGGAGGATCGAGCGACTCATCGAGTTCGACCAACAGCGCGGACTCTGGACGCAGTGGAGAGACGACGATCAACTGGTGGCACGCAATGGGGGGAAACCTCGGTGAAACGGTTGACGCGCTCGCGGCTGACTTCAACGAACAGTCCAACGGTGTAACCGTTGAAACCAGCTACAAGGGGAGCTACGACGAAACGCTCAACGCGGTTACGTCCGCGATCGGGGCGGGCGAAGCGCCGGAGCTGGCACAGATCGTGGACCTCGGAAGCCGGCTCGCGATAGACAGCGGGGCGTTCGAACCGATGGAGGAGGCGCTTCCGAGCGACCGGATCGACTGGTCAGACTTCCAAGATCCGGTTATCGATTACTACTCGTTCGACGACACGGTGTACTCGATGCCGTTCAACTCCTCGAACCCGATCTTCTACTACAACAAGGACATGTTCGAGGCGGCCGGGCTCGACCCGGAGTCGCCGCCCGAGACGCTAACGGAGGTCCGGGAGGCCAGCGAGGCGATCGTCGATCAGGGAATCGCGGAGCAAGGGATTACGTTCGCCAACGTCTCGTGGTTCCCTGAACAGTGGTTCGCGGAGGCGAACGTCCCGCTCGTGAACGAGGACAACGGCCGCGCGACAGACCCGACCGAGGCCAACTTTGACACCGACACGGCCGACCGGATCTTCACGTGGTGGGCCGACATGCACGCAGACGGCCTGTACAACCACGCCGGTGTCGGCAACTGGGGTGCCGCACAGCAGGCGTTCCTCAACGGACAGACGGCCATGTGGATATCGTCGACGGCCGGCGTCGCCTCGGCGACCGCGGGAGCCGAAGAGAACGGCTTCGAGCTCGGGACGGGGTACTACCCGACGGCCGGTGAAACACGGACCGGCGTCGTCATCGGCGGCGCGTCGCTGTGGATGACCCGCGGCCTGTCCGACGAGAAAAAGCAGGGACTCACCGACTTCCTGCTGTGGTTGGCTGAAGCGGAACAGCAGGCGTTTTGGCACCAGAACACCGGGTATTTCCCGGTCAGTGACAGTGCTGTCGAGTACCTCGAAGAAGACGGCTGGTTCGATGAGAACCCCAATTTCCAGACCGCGTTCGACCAGCTTCGGGAAACGGAGACGACGGTCGCAACGCAGGGGTGGCAGGCCGGGCCGGCGTCAAAGGTTCGAACCATCATCCAAGACGGATACGTCAGTATGATCAACTCCGACGTTACCGTCGACGAAAAGCTCGCGAGCATGAAATCGGAGGCCGACAACGCCCTAAAAAGCTACATCCAAAGCAAAGGGAACTGACATGGGCGTTCACGAGAACACGTTCGACAGCACGTTGGGGGCGTACCTCCTCCTGCTACCAACGCTGGTCGCGATCGTCGCGTTCCTGTATTACCCGTCGTTACAGACGCTCAGGTTCAGCTTCTTCCAGACGTTCCTGTTCGGGCAGAACACACGGTTCGTCGGGCTTGCAAACTTCACCGAGCTGCTGAGCTCGCAAGTGTACCTCACGAGCGTCGGGTTGACAATCGCGTTCGCGGCGATAGTCGTCGTCGGATCGCTCGCCGTCGGACTCGCTGTCGCGTTCCTGTTGTACGAGGTCAGCGACGGAAAAGCGGCGTACCTGATCGCGGCAATTTGGCCGTACGCACTGCCGACGGCGGTCGCCGGGACAGTCCTGTTGTTCCTCGCTCATCCGAGCGTCGGCATTTACACGCACTACATCGAGGCGTGGTTCGGCGTCAAGCTTGACTGGTTCACCGTCGGCTGGCAGGGGTTCGCCGTCGTCGCGGTCGCGGCGATCTGGAAGCAGATCGGATACAACGTGATCTTCATGCTCGCAGCCCTCAATAACGTGCCCGAGTCTCTCAACGAGGCGTGTGAGCTCGACGGGATCGAGACGTGGCGACGGCTCGTCCGCGTGTACGTCCCGCTCATGTCACCCACATTGGTGTTCCTCGTTGTGATCAACACGATATACGCGTTCTTCGGGAGCTTCGCGCTGATCGACCTGATGACGCAGGGCGGACCGACGAATGCCACCAACCTGATGATCTATCAGCTGTACCGTGACGCGTTCCAATTTAACAACCTCGGACTCGCCTCCGCGCAGTCCGTGATCCTGTTCGTGCTCGTCGCCGGGCTCACGTTCGTCCAGTTGCGCGTGTCCGACCGCTACGCACACTACTAATGTCACTAGACACCAAAGACACCACAGTCAGCGCCCGAGAGGACAAACCGCTGTCGATGATCTCCGACACCTGGTTGGTCCCGACGCAGTGGCGCGTCCATCTCGGGCTCATTGGGTCGATCCTACTGATGGCCTCGCCGCTCTTGTTGGCGTTCGTCATGAGCACACAGACCGTTCCGGAGGTGTACGACATTACGAACGTCGGGATTGGGAGCGACGGACTCGCCAACTACGTCGAGGTGTTCACGACCTACGGCATGGCCTCGTACATGCTCAATTCGCTGGTGATGTCGATCGTGGTCACCGTCGCGAAAATCGCTGTGAGCCTCCTCGCCGCGGTCGCGCTCGTCTTCTACGACTTCCGGTTCAAGAACGCGATCTTCTTTCTGATTCTCTTTACGCTGATGTTCCCGGTTCCGGTGCGCATCGTCCCGCTGTACGAGATGATGGCCGCACTGGGATGGACGAACACGCTGTTAGCGCTCACCGGACCGTACGTCGCGAGCGCGACGGCAGTGTTCCTCCTCCGGCAGCACTTCATGTCGATCCCCGACTCGCTGGTCGAGTCGGCCAAGGTCGACGGAGTCGGTCCCCTGCGCTTCCTCTGGAACGTGTTGATCCCGATGTCGCGGGGCATGATAAGCGGTCTCAGTGTGATCACGTTCATCTACGCGTGGAACCAGTACCTGTGGCCGTTGATCGTTATCTCCGATCAAAACAAGCAGGTCGTACAGGTCGGGATGAAATACCTTCAGTCGGTCGGTAACGCTGGCCAAACCGACTGGGGGCTCATCATGGCGGGCGCCGTGTTGACGTTGCTGCCGCCGCTGCTGGCGCTCATCGTCTTCCGCGGTCCGCTGCTAGAAACCTTCGGACTCTCAGAATGACCGGAATCACGACGACAGACTTGGTGAAACGCTTCGACGATGTCACCGCGGTCGACGGCGTCGACCTCAACGTTCGCGAGGGCGAGTTCCTCGTCTTGGTCGGCCCGTCGGGCTGTGGGAAGTCGACAACGCTTCGGCTACTCGCCGGGCTCGAATCCCCCACGGGGGGCTCCGTCGCAATCGCCGACGAGGACGTGACAACGGCATCACCGGGAGAGCGCGACGTCGCGATGGTGTTCCAAAGCTACGCGCTGTACCCGCACATGACCGCGAAGGAGAACATGACGTTCGGCCTCACGACGGCCACTCAGTTCACCGACGACGAGGTCAGTGACAGGGTCGCAGAGGCGGCCGAGATACTCGACATCGAGGACCTCCTCGACCGGACGCCCTCGGCGCTCTCTGGAGGCGAACAGCAGCGCGTCGCCATCGGCCGCGCCCTCGTTCGCGACCCGGAGGTGTTCCTAATGGACGAGCCGCTCAGTAACCTCGACGCGAAGCTCCGTGTGCAGATGCGCGCCGAGCTCGCCGAGTTACACGCCGAACTTCGGACGACGACGCTGTACGTCACCCACGACCAGGTCGAGGCGATGACGCTCGGCGACCGGGTCGCGGTCATGCACGACGGCGAGATACAGCAGGTCGCGCCGCCGCAGCTGTTGTACGACGCGCCCGCGACCCAGTTCGTGGCCGAGTTCATCGGGAGCCCGGGTATGAACACCGTCGAGGGTACGCTCAAGCGACGCGGCGACGCCGTCCACGTGACGTGGGATCAAAATACCGTCCCGCTCCCGCGCCCGGTTCCCGAAGCCGTCACGTCGCGCGCAGGCGAGAGCGTCGTCCTCGGGGTTCGCCCCGAAGACCTCTCACAAGAGATGAGCGGGCCGCTGAATATGGAGGTCACCGTCACCGAACCGCTGGGCGATTCGCTGCTCACGCGAGGCGTTGTCGGTGCCACCGAAATGGAAGTGAGCCTCCCGCCACGGTCGGCGGTCGATGTCGGTGACGCGCTGTCGCTGACCGCCGATCCCCAGCGGCTGCACTTGTTCGATGTCGAGACCGGAGCCGCGTTCTACCATTCCGCCGACGACGTCGCCTCAGAGGCGACCAACCCGATCGCCCGCGACGCGCCTCGGAGCAGAACATGAATGGCATCGAAACGCGGTACGATGCCGTCGTCTTCGACAACGACGGTGTGCTCACCTACCCGACAGACGAATCGGTCCTGACGGAAGCGTCGCGGAGGGCGTTCGAGGTGTTCGATATCGACCCTGCTCCGAGCGACCTTCGCTCGCTCATCGATGAGCTCTCAGTGGAGACGGTGCGAACGCTCACCGACCGGTACGAACTCGATGCAGACGAGTTCTGGCGTCGTCACGAGGCGGAACGCACTGCCCTGCAGCTGGAAGCGATCCGAGACGGTGAGAAACCGATGTACGACGATGTCGAGACGCTCGCCGATCTCGCGGTACCGACAGCGATCGTGAGCAACAACCAGCACGCGACGGTCGAGTACATCGTCGCAGAGTTCGGCCTTGAGGAGATGTTCGAGGCGTACTACGGACGAAAACCGACGCTTCGAGGACTCGAACGCCGGAAGCCGGACCCGTCGTATCTTGAGACCGCGCTCGACACGCTAGGTGTCGACTCGGCGCTTTACGTCGGTGACAGTCGTGTCGATGTCGCGGCGGCACGTGCGGCCGGCATCGACTCAGCGTTTATAAACCGTCCGCACCGGCGCGACTACCGCCTCGACATCCAACCGACCTACCAGCTCGAAACCCTCGCAGGCCTCCCCGCCCTTCAGCCACGGTAATCACACACCCATACCTCACCTATGAACCCACGAATTGGTTTCGTCACGTCAGTTGCATCAGATCTCGAAACGCAGTTGCGATTCGCCGGCGAAAGCGAGTTCGACTACGTCGAAGTACTCATGGACGGACAGCATGACCACGAGCGTCTCACGCCACAGACGGCAGCGATCAAACAGATACTCGACGATCACGGACTTGACCTGCTCGTTCACCTCCCGTTCCCGACGGACATCGGATCACCGTACGAGTCCGTCCGTACCGGAGCTATCGAGACGCAGCAGACCTGTATCGACGTCGCGGCTGAACTAGGGGCCGAAAAGGGCGTCCTCCATCCGGAGTCCTCCGCGTGGACAGTCGCGTGGGACAACGAGGAACTCCGGGAGTACATCGACGGATCGGTCGCCGAACTGACCGCGTACGGCGCTGCGCGGGACGTCGAAATTTGCGCGGAGAACATCTTCGGAAGCCCGTATACCATCGAACACATAGACAGACTCCTCGCTGCCACGAACGCGTCGATGACGCTCGACACCGGTCACGCCCGGGTGACCGGATACGACGCGACGGAGACGGCCGCGTTCGTCGCTGACCACGCAGACCGTATCTCGCACGTCCATTTAAACGACACGCGCCGTCCAGCAGACGAACACCTCCCGTTCGGTGCCGGAAACCTCGACTTCGAACCTATCTTCGACGCGTTCCCGTCTGACTGGCACGGGACGCTCTCACTCGAAGTCGGGACACAGTCACTCGACTACCTCGGTGAGTCGCGCTCGCAGTTGGACCGGTACCTCTGATCCCCGGCTTCGCGGAGCCGGGACCCGTCGACCGCTGCGACTCGCTGTGAGTCGGCGTCCTTCACCACAAGTGATGTGATATCTTGATCCGATACCAGCTAACAGGGACTTCCAGCGGTATCGAAACCTACCCGGGAGTGTAACTCAACAGTTGCCGTCCATACTGTACGCGTATCCTGCACACGATACCGTACGTACTCAGGTAACGTGGTTCGGTCGACACGGGCAAAAGTGGCTCCTACGACGGGTGGTGGCCGATCCGAAGTCTAACTTAACGCGACTCTGAAGACAGGGCGCGTATCTCGCACAAAATCGTCTCCTGATTCGATCAGAGTGGATCGGTCAACACAGGTTTGGTGCTTAGTACTCAACAGTCAAATATCAGTTCTCAGTCACCGAGATCGCATATTCGTAGTCTCGTGAGTTCCGATCGCCGATCGTTTCCCTAACGCTGAAACCGTATTCGTAGGTGCCGGTTTCGGCATCAGGAGCAATATGAATCGGCACATCTACCGTCACACGTGTACAGTCATCCCATATCCAAATTGGCGGGCACGAGTCAAGTTGAGCATCTATCGCTGGTGAGGTGTCGATATCTCCAAATCTGACTGGCGCATTAGTGGCACCGCATAAATACAACCGTGAGTCGAACGAGAATCCTGTAATGCCGTCTACCTCTATCTCGAAGGTGTCCGAGTCGCCCGGTGTGAGTTCCAATTCTTCCACTTGAACATCCGGTGGCCAGCTATCCTCTCCCGTACAAGACGGATTACTGCCAAGGCATCCGCCCAAAATTACGGATGCCGTTGGTACGGTTCCGGCGAGGAATTGGCGTCTATTCATCCGTTAAGGACAAGTGACTAAAAGTAAGTGTTTTCCGGTGGGAAAGGATTTCAAAACGAATCGATTCTCAGTGACTGTACTCAGTAAGCATGCCCGTTCTATCGGGTGATTAGCGGTTCGTTTGGAGAAAATAACGCAGTTCCCGTGCTGACTGCATCCTCTGTATCTCGCACCTCACTACTGACAGAAACTGAGGAAATCTCGTGGCCATGCTGAATACAACGCGCGAATGTAGGGCGAACCGAGGCCGATCGGCGGGAGAGACTGATCGGTCAGTACAGGGGACTCACGGATCGCATAGGGCAGTGAACTCTCAACTCAATGCGATAATATCCACCAGTTGGAATACCAACCGGCATACGTGATGGGACGTTAGCCAGCTGCGTCTGAGGATTTTTTTCGCTGAGTATCTGTCTTTCCGGTTTTACTCACGCACTATCGCAGAGGACGAAACACCAAATATTTAAAATTGTAAGAAATGGGGTGTACAAGTACTCTATTTATGAACGCACACCGCATCCAAGTGAAATCCCCGCACATCATCGTCGGCTTCGGGGCGGTGCTGTTATTAATAGCCGTCATTCATCACGGAGCTGAATTTCACGCCCTTGATCAACTGTTTCTCGCCCTCGCTGCGGGTGCACTAAACGGGATACTCTCTCTCGGACTCGTCTACGGCGGTTACAGGCTCACTAAAACCGGGTTATCTCCAGCAGACCGATGGCTGACCTGTTGTTTGTGTCTGTGCGGTGCCGCGCTCTTCGCGGCAGTTATGAGTCTGTCTCTCCTCATACGTGCGCTCGAAGGGCGCGTCGTCGGTGAAGCGGTGTTTCCGCTCCTGATTGCAACTGAGGCGGGAGGTCTTGCGGGGCTGATCGCCGGCTATTACATTGGCCGTACGCGGGTCGAGACACGGCGAGCGCAGACCGTGAGTGACGCATTAGGGTTCGTCAACAGCCTCATTCGCCACGATCTCCGGAACGATCTGACCGTGGTCCAAGGGCACGCACGCTTGCTTCAGACTGAATCTACCTCCAAGAACACCGACACAGAATCGGATAGCCTATCGATAATCGCAGAGAAGACTGACGAGGCGCTTACTCGTATCGAAACAACGGGGGCAGTGGCGAACACTCTGGTCGGTGACCCCGATCTTGAACGGACGGATCTCTCCGCTATCGTTGCCGAGATAGCCATGCAGATCGAGAATACTCAGACTGTCTCCGTTACGATGGATCTCCCTGAACACGCTCCCGTTACCGCCAATCCGGGACTTCGATCGGTCGTCGATAACTTGCTTGAGAACGCCGTCGAACACAACGATGCGGACGTGCCAGAAGTTCACGTCGACGTGGATATGAACGAGGAGACAATCCGATTGTCAGTCGCCGATAACGGACCGGGTATCCCGGACAGGAAAAAAGAACGCATCCTCGACCAAAGAGATACGGAAGCACAGAGTGGAGGCCTCTCGCTCGTCCAGACTCTGGTCGAAGGGTATGGTGGAGAGGTACGAATCGAAGATAACGATCCTCACGGCTCGATGTTCATCGTGGAACTCCTCAGAGCCGATGGCGACGGTAGTGACGACACTCTCCAACTATGATCAAAAGCAGGCGCGTTCTATCAGTTGGTTCAGGATTTAGACGGAGAAAATAACGCAGTTACCTTGCTGACTGCATCCTCTAAGTCTCGCACGCTAATTGTGGCAGCTATCCGGTAGGTCAAATCAGTTACTGCTGAATACAACGCGCGAATGTGGCACAAACCAAGTCGGTCTGGGGAAGGGAGTGATCGGTCAGTACAGGGAACTCACTGATCGATCCGCACGTTGCATGTCCCACGAACACACACTGTCACTGCCTCAGTCATCCAGCGGTGTTAAACACCCAGAACGCGATAATTGGTGACAGAGCAAGCAATAACCCGAGGACCGCCGTACCGAGGAGGGTGGCTCGGTCGAGCGTACGAAGCGGGGTATTGTATCGCCACAGCTGGAGAGCGACGAACGTAACCGCGATGATCACGCCACCGAGGACCAGAAATGATGCTTGTCCTCCTATCGACCCTGCTGAGGCCGCGTTCGGGATTCCTATTTGAGCACCGATGCCGATGGCACCGACAACTGCTGCTGCAAGCGAATAGGCGACGCCAGCGACCACATGTCGAAATGCCATCAACGGTGAAAATGAGTGGTTAGTGTCGGGCGATGGCTGAGGTGCCGCGTAGCTCGCAAACCCCGTATACAGGAGCGGGAGCGTCCCGATTCCGACGAACAGGGCGTATGGTAGGCTCGCGCCGACGGAGAGAATGACCAGCGCCGCCGTGATGGCGTACGTTCTCGTCGTCACCTCGCCCAGTACGAGGGGTGGAACGAGGATTGTGGCGATCGCTACAATGGCGAATAGTACTATCGGGACTGCGTGTGGTCTAAACGGGTCAAGCGGGGAGGGCGATGACATACACCGCGGCTTTCGAGTTTGGGCGTAAATACTTTTAGATGACCTCTACTCCTAGTCCGCTGAGAAAAGAGAATCTATTCACCGGTTGTCGGCCGGTCAGAGACCAGTCAGATGATACGCAGGCACATTCTATCAGCTGATTCAGGATTTGTTTGGAGAATATAACGAAGTTCTCGTGGTGACTACATCCTCTGCATCTCGCACGGAGTTTCTGATATAATGTAGATAGGTCAGCGTTCTACGTCAGTATGTGAGTTTTCTGTACAGACCACACCGGGCCAGAACCCCTCTCCTGTCGAGGGGGCTAACAGGGCTGGCGATCAGCGATCCTCGGTCACGGGTCCAGCAGCTTCGACTCTGCCTTCCGAAGGTGTTCGAGCAGCGTCGTCTTCGACACGTCGAGCCCGTCGGCTAGCTCCCGGGTCGACGCCTCGCGAGGCCACTCGTAGTACCCGGCCTCGCGGGCGTGTTCGTACACCTCCCGCTGGGTCGTGGTGAGGGTGTCAAGGCGCTGCTCCCGGGGCGATCGTCCCGGGTCGCCCGACGAGGACATCGACTGCACGGTCACCTCGGCGCCCGCGCGCTCCTGAACCGCGTCGAGCGACTCCCGGATCTCCGTCCGATCGCCGACGAAGCACACCTGCCACTCCTCGCGACCGTCCTCGATCCGGACCGGGGCGCTGTGGACGAACCCGTGTTCCAACAGCGTCGGGCACACCATGTCCGCCGGGTCGTACTCCAAGAAGAACTCGCGTACGACGTTCCCGGGGGCGTCCCGAGCGCGCCCGAACCGCTCTCGTAGTTCGAGGAGTTCGCCCGCGCGGTCGGACGCCCGGATCGCGTCGAGCAGCTCCTCGACCTCTTCGTTCGTGTCCGCGAAGGCGGTGAACAGCCCGTTCACCGAGTTCGGCGTGTTGCTGTTTGCCTTTGGGGTGTTGTAGATCGCGTGGGCAAAGACGCCGCCGTCGGTCTGGTCCGTTGCCTCGATCGCCCAGCAGTCCGGGTGCCACAGGTCGAGCGTGAGCCGCGTGCCTGACCACTCATCGACCCCGCCCGTATCAGTCGTCGCCATTGTTATCCCTTCTAGAGCACCACAACAGCATGAATCTACCGACCATGGTCGGGTGGGATATTTGAACGCGGCGGCGAAAACCAGCGCTCATGTCGGAAGCGCATCAACAGTATATCAACGGCGAGTGGATCTCGGGAACGGGATCGGAGACCTTCGAGAGCGAGAATCCGGCGACCGGCGAGACGCTCGGCACGTTCGAGCGCGGGACGCCCGAAGACGTCGACGCCGCGGCCGCCGCCGCCGACGCGGCGTTCGAGGAGTGGCGCGAGCTCTCTCGGATCCAGCGCGCGGAGTACCTCTGGGACGTGTACCACGAGCTGCGTGAGCGGACGGACGAGCTCGGACGAGTAGTCACGAAGGAGTGCGGGAAGGAAATCTCGGAGGGGAAAGCCGATGTCGTGGAAGCCGCCCACATGGTCGAGTGGGCCGCGGGCGACGCCCGCCACCCGAAGGGCGACATCGTCCCGTCGGAGATTCCCGCGAAAGACGCGTACATGCGTCGGAAGCCGCGCGGCGTCACCGGCTGTATCACCCCGTGGAACTTCCCGGTCGCGATCCCGTACTGGCATATGGCCATCGCGCTGGTGGAGGGCAACACCGTCGTGTTCAAACCCGCCGAGCAGACGCCGTGGTGTGCCCAGATCATCGCGGAGATGTTCGACGACGCCGGGATCCCCGACGGCGTGTTCAACATGGTTCAGGGGTTCGGCGACGCCGGCAACGCGATCGTCGAACACGAGGACGTCAAGACCGTCCTCTTCACCGGCTCCGCCGAGGTCGGCCACCACATCCAGGACAAGCTCGGGGGCGTCGCCGGCAAGCGCGCCGCCTGCGAGATGGGTGGGAAGAACGCGATCGTTATCACCGAAGCGGCGAACCTCGACACCGCGGTTCATTCGGCCGTGATGTCTTCGTTTAAAACGACCGGCCAGCGCTGCGTCTCCTCCGAACGCCTGATCGTCCACACGGACGTGTACGACGAGTTCAAAGAACGGTTCGTCGAGCTCGCCGAGAACGTCGCCGTCGGCGACCCGCTCCGAGAGGACACGTTCATGGGCCCCCTCATCGAGACCGAACACTTCGAGAAGGTGTCGGAGTACAACGAACTCGCCCGCAAGGAAGCCGTGAACGTGCTCGTCGATCGAACCGACCTCGACGCCGACGAGATCCCAAACGGCCACGAGGACGGCAACTGGGTCGGCCCGTTCGTCTACGAGGCGGACCCCGACGAGGACCTCCGCTGTACGCACGAGGAGGTGTTCGGCCCCCACGTCGCGCTCTTAGAGTACGACGGCGATATCGAGCGCGCGGTCGCGATCCAGAACGACACCGAGTACGGGCTCTCCGGCGCGATCATCTCCGAGGACTACCGCCAGATCAACTACTACCGCGACCGCGCCGAGATCGGACTGGCGTACGGTAACCTCCCCTGTATCGGCGCGGAGGTGCAGCTCCCCTTCGGGGGCGTCAAAAAGTCCGGGAACGGCTACCCCTCGGCCCGGGAGGCTATCGAAGCGGTCACCGACCGCACCGCGTGGACCCTGAACAACTCGAAGGATATCGAGATGGCACAGGGGCTCTCCGCGGACATCAAGACGAAGGACGAGTAGGCGATACCGACGTCTGTTTATAAATCACGTTTCCGAAGCGCTGCGAGGGTCGCCGACGAACTCGACGCGTCCGCCAGCGCGCCGCGCGCGACCAGCCGCTGACGAGGCCGTCCCACCGGCTGCGAGACCGACTCCGTCTCGAGGAGGTCGGCGTCGAGGAGGTCGCGTTTTATCCGGGTGAACGTCGCCGAACTCCCGAGACCGGCGTCCTCACAGGCGCGGCGAAGCGCGCGATCGAGGGCACCGCGGCGCGCGCCGGCGACATACGTTCGAACGCGCGCTTCCCCGCGGTCGAGGGCCTCGGCGCTGTCCCAGTCCGCGCCGGCATCGAGCAGTCCCACGGCCTCGTCCGCAACCGTGCTTCCACATCGGTCCCGGAGCGCTCCGTACAGTCGGTGACGACTCGGAGTTCGGATCTGTATCGCCTCCGCGTCGGCGACGAGACCGCTGTAGCGGCTGCGGAGCGTCGCGTCCCCGCAGATCCGGCACCACGGCCCCCGTTCTCCGTCGCCGTCGCGTCCCTCCGCCGCCGCGACGAGGACGCAGCCGTCTGACTGTCCCGCCAGGACCACGTTTGGCTGCGCCTCCGCGAGCGTCCGTAGGTCCCAGACACTCGTCTCCGCGAGCGCCGCGAGCCGGCTGGCCGGGTGGAACCGGTCAGCGAGGGCGTCGACGACCGACCCCCTCGCCAGCACTGTGAGTGTCGGGAGGTCGGTGGCCTGCGAGAGCGGGTCGTCGTCGTCCTGTGCGGCGGTCCGCAGCGCGTCGAGGTCGGGAGCGACCGCCGCGGGCGCGGCGTCTCGGTAGGCCGCAGCGAGAGCCGCCAGAAGCGGCGGGTCGGGGTCGACGACGACCGGGTCGGTGAACGACCCGATCGACATCGCCCCGTCCGCGAGGGGGAGGGTCGGTGGCGAGACGGACGTCACTACTCGGAGTCACTGCTGCGGTCGGAATAAGCGTGGTGGCAAGGGGTGGCTGTCCCGAAGCGCCCTGTCTGCTGTTGTCGGTCAGCCCACCGACACGCAGGTGATGTGGCTGCCCGCGGTCGCGCTCGGGTGCGTCCGTCTGCACCCCGTCGCACCCAGTCGCGTCAGCTCACGTCGGCGCGGTCAGAACGGGGACGACGCTGCCGACTCCGGGTCGACCGCCCCGGACTCCAGCTTTGCGAGTCGTTCGTTGACGGCGTCGCTCCCGTCGAGCGAGGTGTCGACCCGGACGCGAACCTGATCGTAGCCGTGAGCGTCGACCGTGTCAAACGCGCGGAACGCCCCGACCGCGAGCGGCTCGGCCTGCGGACAGAAGGCGGTGGTCGGCGTGAACTCGGCCCGGAGTGTGGTCGGGTCTTCGGCCTCCTCAGCGTACCGGAACCCCGCGTCCGTGTGCCGCGGATCGCGGTTGAGCCGCGCGAGGTTGTAGCCGAACGTGGCGTCGTACACGCCGTGCTCCTCGAAGGCGTCCGCCGCGGTCCGGTGGAGTACGACGTGATCACGCCCCTCAAGCACGTCGTGACCAGCGAGGAAGGCGCCGGGCTTGGGGATGTGCTCGGGGACAAACGCGTCGGCCGGATCGAACTGGGGCTCTGAGCCGCCGAGGAAGCTCATCGCTCGCCCTCCTCGGCCCAGATCGCCGTGACGACCGCGTCGTCGGTCTCGATCGTCTCGTGGGCGTAGCCGCGGTCGTCGAGCTTCGGGTAGAGGAACTGCGGCGCCCGGTCGTTGTGCTGGACGAACACGGTCTCCTTCGGGAGGTCGGCGAGTAGTTCGAGCGTCTGTCGGAGCGGCTCCGGCGGGCCGAGATCGCGAACGTCGAGCGTCTCGACCGGGCGATCCGTCGGCGCGTCCGTCCGTTCGAGGGTCGTCTCGGGTTCCATACGCACCGATCGGTTCTCCGGACCCGGGTAGTTTGTTCCGAACGTGTTCGGGGGTAATGGGTGGCGGTCGTCTCCGACGGCGGCGACGACAACCCCCGAACACGTTCGGACACAACCACAGGGCCGACCGGAACGTACCACCTCACATGCGAGGCGTTCCCGGTGATCTCACGACCTCGACCCGCCCGCCGACCACGATCCCGCTTCGCCACTTCCTCGTCGCGCTGGGGTTTCTCGTCGCGGGCGGAGCCCTCGCGCTCCTCCGCGTCGCGGGACTGGCGGGAGCGGGGCCCGGTCTCGACGGTATCGCGGTCGCGCACCTGCTCCTCGTCGGCTGGGTGTGTCTCACGATCCTCGGCGCGATGACGCAGTTCGTCCCCGTCTGGTCGGGCGTCGAGATCCACTCCGAGCGGCTGGCGACGCTCCAACTGGTCGCCGTCGCGGTCGGCGTGAGCGGGTTCGCTGCCGGACTCTGGCTCGGACGGCTGGCCGACGCCGTCCTCATGGCGGGCGTCATGGTCGCGGGAATCGCGGTCTTCGCGTACAACATCGCCCGGACGCTGTGGCGCGCCCGTCCCTTCGACACCACCGAGGCGCACTTCGCGCTGGCGGTCGGCTTCCTCGCGCTCGCGGCCACCCTCGGGGGGACCCTCGCCGCGGACTACCGGTGGGGCGTACTCGCCGGAACCGGGCTCTCGCGGCCCGCGGTCGTCGACGCTCACGTCACGCTGGCGGTCCTCGGCGCCGTAGTGACGACCGTTATCGGGGCGCTGTACCAGCTCGGCCCGATGTTCACGCAGACCGACGCGCTCCCGGTCGAAACGCGCGCGGCGCGGATCGAGACCGCGGCGTACCCGGTCGGCGTCGTCGCGCTCGCGGCCGGGCGACTGGTCGAGCAGGCGGCCGTCGCGACCTTCGGCGGGGTGCTCGTCGCCGGCGGCGCGGCGGTCGCGGGCGCGGTCCTCCTCCGCCGGATCCGGGACGCGACCGGGGCGGCGACTCCGATGCTCTCGCGGTACGCGGTCGTCTCCGTCGCGGCCCTCGCGTGGGGCGCGACCGCACTGAGTACGTGGATACGGGACCCGCTCGGCGCAGGCGTCCGGTTCGGCCACCCCGCAGTCGGCCCCGTCCTGCTCGGCGCACTCGTCGGTTTCGTCGTGGTCGGGAGCCTCTATCACGTCGTCCCCTTCATCGTCTGGCTCGATCGGTACGCCGACCGGGTCGGACTGGAGCGCGTGCCCGCGATCGACGACCTCTACGACGCCCGGATCGCGACGGTCGATCTCGTCGCGACACTCACTGGTGCCGGACTGATACTCGCCGCCGCGGTCTCGCCCGCGGTCGCGTCGCTCGGACCGGCGGGACTCCTCGCGGGCGGCTTCGTTCACACAGTTGGCGGCGCACTCGTCGTTGTGGGTGCGCTCCTGTTCGCCGGCAACATGGTCGGAACTGTGGCTCGACACGGCGCCCCGGGGATGCTCCGGCGGTCCGGGTCGTCGTCAGCGGGGGATGCCCCGGAGGCGTCGGGGCCCTCAGAGCGGTGAGGGCGTCGTTGCGGGCGGAGTTCCGCGGATCAGTGTAGTCCAGTGGTCGAGACGATTCCCCAATGGCTGGGTGTCACCCCACCCCGTCACAGCTCCGTTGTCGTCTCCTTGCGTCCGGTGAGCGTCTCCGGGACGAGGCGGTAAAAGGAGAAGTCGACGTTTTTGGGCGAATCGCCGAAGATATCGACGAGCGGAATCGTGACGCCTTCGAGCCCCGCGAGCGCTTCGGTGGCGGTTTCGGT
The DNA here is from genome assembly GCF_051194165.1 of Halorubrum shenae. Lineage (NCBI taxonomy): Archaea > Methanobacteriati > Methanobacteriota > Halobacteria > Halobacteriales > Haloferacaceae > Halorubrum > Halorubrum shenae. Next base: position 45,928 of record NZ_JBLZNI010000004.1, read on the forward strand.
CTCCGTCGTCGATTCCAGCGATCCTTGGGCGACGACGCTGGCGTAGCCGCCGATCGCTTCATCTTCGCCGTAGGTGACGAACGTCACCGCTCGCCCGTCTAATTCGCCTTTCCGTTTGGGCGGGAGATCCGCGATCCGAAAGAAGAACGCGGTCTGGTCGGCGTCGTATCCGAACGAAACGGGGACGCTGTGTGGTGGTTCGTCCGCCGGCATCGACAGCGAACCAACTGGATACCTGCCAGCGAACTGTTCTGGGGCTTAAGTACTGTCACCGAACGCCTGCGAGAAGAGCGTGTCCGTCACGGTCCGGAGGTGTTCCGAGACAGTGGACTTCGCGAGGTCGAGGTCCGCGGCGATCTCCCCGGCGGAGGCACCGTCGGCGTTAAAGTACCCCTTCTCGGCCGCGACGGCCGCGACCTCCGCCTGTCGGTCCGTCACGCCGGCGAGGTCGACGGGGACGACGTCGCGACAGGAGTCGTCCGCCGCGCTCCGGTCCCCGCGATCGATGCACAGCTGGCGAAGCTCCACCTCGAGCCCAGCGGCCTCGCACTCGTCGACGACGGCCCGCAACTCCTCGTGACCTGTCAGCACGAACGAGACGAGCAGCTCGCCGTCCTCCATCTCGGTCTGACGCGGGGAGACCGGAAAGTTCGCGAAGGCCGCGGGGAGCCCGCCGCACGAGCACTCGTCGCAGATACCATCGGCGGTCGCGTGGGGGGACGGATCGGTCGGCGACGGTGATGACGGCTTGGTTTGCTCGTTGGGTTCCACGTCGTTCACCGAAACCCCGCCGTCGGTCGCAGGGCGCTCGCAGCCGATCTCGTAGCGACCGTGCGCCTCTCCGGCGAACTTCACGAGGTCGAGGGCGTTCGGCGGATCGTCGGGCAGATCGGGAGCGACGAACTCGACTCGGCCGTCGTCCGCGTCGACGCGGAACTCCTCGACGGCGGTGCTCGACGAGAGCGTGGACACGGGACAGCCCTCACAGGCCGAGACGGCGAGTTCGACGTGGATCCCGTTGGTCATGCTGGAAGATAGGATCCCAACGGATCATATAACGGCGAGAGGTTTCCAACCCGTTGAAAACGCATGCAGCGAGTCGAACCCTCGCCGCTCTGCTTTCGCCGCAGTCGATTTCGGTGTACACGCCCGTTTCCCGTCACGAGCGGAACCGAGCCGTATGCCACCTCTCGAACTCCCGCTCGGCCTCGGCACGTCCGGGCTCGATGACCCCGCGGAGTGTCCCGCCACGGTGACCGCCGCCCTCGACGCGGTCGGCGCGGTCGACGCGCTGGAGCGGGGCGAGCGTCGGAGCGACCCCCGACGACGCGGCGTGGAACCGGAATCGACCTTTTAAACCCCTCAGACCGCGTCCAGCCGCGCCCGTAGCTCCGCGTCCGCCCGGTCGACGAGCGACTCCAGCGGCTCGTCGAGGTACGTCACCCACTGGTCGATAAAACCCGACCGGCCGAGCATCCGGACGACCTCGTATATCGGTCGCCGTTCGGCGAAACCCGGCGGGAGCCCGCCGGCGCGGTCGCGGTACCCCTTATAAAGAGCGTCCGCGTAGCGCGCCGGTCCCTCGCTGTCGAACCCGTTGAGGAGTTGGTCCTCCGCGCGGACGAGGTCGCGGGCCGGATCGCCGACGTGCGCGAGCTCCCAGTCGATCGGGACGATTCCGTCGGGGCCGACGGCCGGATCCGATCCGTCGCCGTCGCTCACGAACAGGTTCGGCTTCGCCACGTCGCCGTGGAGCAGCGCGGCGGGGGCGCCCTCCAGCCGACCTCGCGTCGCCTCGACGCAGTCGAAGGCGGCGTCGTAGTGGTCCGCCAGTCGTTCCGAGGTGCCGATCTCGCGGGTGCGCTCGATCGTCGCGCGGAGCACGTCGGGCCACGGGGCCGGATCGAGGGCGAGTCCGCCACCCCGATCTGTTCCGACGATCTCCCCGTGAGTCTCGAACCGCTTCGCGTGGAGGGTCGCGAGCGTCGCCCCGACGCGCCGGAGGAGCGCCTCTCGCTCGACCTCACCTGCGTTCTCGTCATCTCCCGCGTCCTCCCAGACGCCGAGCAGCTCGCGACCCGGCGCCGGCGCGGTGACGAGATACGGGAGGTCCGCGTCCGGATCGCCGGCGAGCACCCCTGGGCCCGCGATCGACCGCTCCGCGTCGAGGTACCGGAGCACGGCCAGCTCCCGTGCGATCCGGCTGCCGTCGCCCGCGACGGCGACCTTGCAGAACGCGCGCTCCCCGTCGGCGAAGGCGACGCCGACCGTCTCGTTGGCGCCGTTCCACGACGGGCCGACCCCGAACGTCCGGTCGACGGCCCGTTCCGGGAACGCCTCACCGAGGGCGGTCGCGACCCGCTCGTCCATGCCTCTGTGTCACGCACAGCGGATGTTAAGCGTGCTGTCACGCATGGTAACACACGGCGGTGAAATCCGACTTGAGCATCTCGGAATCGTCGGATATCGAGAACGACCGACACCCTCATACCTGTTGTCGGAGTATCAGATAGTCGTGAGTGATGACGCGATCGATGGGCGAATCGGGTTCGAGGTGGACGGACAGACGCTGTGTATCCGCGACGCTCTTGAGGGCGAGGAGTTCTCGCTTCACTTCGATCGGGAACCGCAGCCGCGGCCGGCGCTCCCCGAGCTGTTTCACGTTCCCGTCGATCGCGCCGTCAGCTTCGAGGCAGAGTCGGTCTCGATTCCTGCATACACGGCTGTCATGCTCCGTGATGCTGACGGCAAACTCGTTGCACGGCTTGATGAATCGATGGACTTCCCGCGAAGAACGTACTTCCTCGGCCTCAGCGGCGTGACAAAGGCCTTCGTTCGGCTACCCGATGTCGCAATCTCCGCAACGGGGATGAGAGACACAGAGGTCGTCAAGCTGACCCTCGACCGCCCGACCACCATCACAGTCGGCGCTCGATCGCTGCACACTCAGCCAGAGGCTACGATCACCGTGCCGGACGACCCGAGCGCACTCGCTGAAGCGGTGTCCGTGCTCGGCTCGTCGATCAAGGAGTTCACTCCCGAGCGCTCGTGGCCGACACTTCGCGGGTACCCGCCTCGGATCCAGCGCGGTAGCGAACTGATCATTCCGAGCCCACTCGTTTCACCCGATACCGGCGTTGAAGTCGTTGTGCGCCCCGCGTACGAGGACGTGTTCCGACTCTCAACGCTTGTGTACTACATCGGCGCTGAGATCGTCGTCGGCGACGAGCCGGCGATCCGGCTCGATACTGGCTACGTTGAGTCGCTACCAACTGACGGGTTTCAACTAGAGGGCCGCGTGGAGGAGTTGCTCCGGACGTGGTTCTTCCTCGATACGCTGGCGCGGATGGAGGGATATCACAAGTCTAATCGCCACGAGTACGAGCAAGTGGGATCGGAGCTCCCGTTTTATCCACCGAACTTGGCCGACAGGTCGATGAGCGAACGGCTGATGGAATACCTGGAGGTTGACGCGGAGACGGTTGCACCGTACACACCAGAATGGCCGACCGAGGCGGTACTTCGACCGGTCCCTGAAGCCGCCGAACTCCTCCCACACCTCGCGCACGTCCTCGCACCGGTCCGCGTTCGCGGATCGGCGGATCCGACGGCGGACGTCCCGATCGCGCTTGCGACGTCCCCGTGGATGAACCACGAGGAAGGCGATTCAGACGCTGATACGATTCCATCACCGGATGATACTCCGTTTCCGGCTGGAACGGCAGCTCTGACACCGGGCAGTTACGACAACCAACTCACAAGAACGACGACGGCGACCGGCGAAATCCGAGTCGTCGTACTGACCGATTCAGCGCAGCGTGCGGAGGATCTCCGGTGTGCGCTCTCCGAACCGGAGGTGCCGGCTGGAGTCGGTCCGTGGGAAGTGAGAGATGGTCCCGATACGAGTACCGTTACGACGGTTCTCTCGGATGCAGATGTCGACATTGTGTACTGTGGCCTGCCGATCGAGAACGGCCGGATCGCCGCTGCAGACGGAACAGTTCCCCTTGTCGGTCTCAGTGGCACTCCAGCACTTGTCGTGTTTGAGCGATCTGCGGACCCCACGCTCGGACATTCGATCGTCGAGAACGGTGGACTGTCGTCAATCCTCTTTGAAGATCCTCTCAATCCCGCTTTGTTTCGGTCGCTGATCGGTCTGCTGTCGTCTGGGGTCGCAACTGCACCGAGCGTCGGCCTATCGGGTGTCGAGACCGCGACTCAAACGCGGATTGTCGGCGATCCAGGTATCGAAATTGCCTCCAACAGCTATCCGACGATGCAGGTGTCCCGCGCTTGGTCAGAGTCTTCCTCCTCACACCGTATCGAGCGTGGATCCGTCATCTCGCTTTCAGTGCCGATTGGGGGCGTTCAGAAACAGCTTCATACTAGGTCGCATTCTATGGACGAACTGTCGGGAAGGCTGGGGATCGACGGCCCAACAGTCGACTCCTCAGAGCTCTTCAGCCTCCTCAATGAGGACGACTCGATCGTCCAGCTCAACGGACGCCTCCTGTTACCGGAAGACGTCGACACGGCGGCCGACATCGAGGAACTCGCTCGCCAACACCTCTCCGGCGACGCCGAATCGGCCGATAGCGCGTCTGAGAGTCGCTCCGAGTGACGAAGTCGCGACCGCGTCCTCGTCTCGTCGCCCCTACTCCTGATACGCGACCCGCACCTGCTCCCACTTGCCGACCTCTTCGAGGCGCGCCTGTAGCTCGTCGGCGTACTCCTGAACGAGTCGCTCGGCGTCGTCGATCTCCTCGTCCGAGGGCCCGTCGCTCCCGCCGCCGCCGAGTCCGAGCGCGCTCTTGATCGAGCCGACGAGCCCGCCGCCGGACCCGCCGCTCCCGCCGGTGTCGCCGGGGCCGCCGCCCATCGCCGCGACCTGCGATCGGACGTTCTCCAGCTCCGGCATGATCGCCGGGAGGCTGGAGGTGTCGGCGACGATCCGGGCGTCCGCCGGGTCGTCGGCGTTCTCGATCTCGAACTCGGTCGCCGTCATGATCAGCCCCCACTCCTGACTGGAGAACCGCGAGGCCGACACTCGGTCGGTGAACTGGTTGTCGACGGTCATACGCTCGCCGACGATCGCGTCGGTCCATTCGCTCATAGCTTCCTGTTCGGCGGTGGCGGTAAAAGCACCTTCCCTCGTCGTGTCCGTCTGCGCAGTCGTCCGTCCACCCTCTGCCCGTTCTCACGAGCATCCTCCCGGCCGCGCGTCGCTTCTCAGTTCGACGGAGTCCGCGAGGGGCTTTATACCGCCCGTCGCCTCGATCCGATATGACCGACCGAACGCGTCGAGGAGTGCTCGCCGGGACGGGAACCCTCGCGGCCGTGGCGCTCGCGGGGTGTGTCGACGCCGTCGTCCCGGGCGGCGACGAGGCGGAGGATCCGGAACCGACCGACCAGACCGGGGAGGAGACGGTGACGGTCGCCGTCGGTGCCGACGCCGGGTTCGCCTTCGCACCCGCGAACCTCATCGTCGACGCCGGAACGACGGTAGTCTGGGAGTGGACGGGCGCGGGCGGCGCCCACAACGTGATCGACAGAGGTGGGGCCTTCGAGTCCGGGCTCACCGCCGAGGAGGGCCACACGTTCGAGCACGCCTTCGATGAGTCGGGCGTCTTCGAGTACGTCTGTACCCCGCACCAGACGCACGGAATGGAGGGGACGATCGCGGTCGTGGAGTGAGTCAGGCGCGGGGTCGTCAAGTCGACGCGCCGTCGGCGGCCCCCGCCGCGTCGCCGAGCTACGGGAGGTCGTCGAAGGCGTCGCCCGCAAGGCCGGGACCGGTCGGCACCGCAACTGCGCCGTCCGACACCGGGCAGGGATCCGGAGCGAGGTCCGCGTCGAGCAGCGAACCGGTGGCGAGCCCGCAGGGGGTGACCTCGGGGATAGCGGCGGCGACGTGAACCGCGGCGGTGCGCGCGACGACCGCGTCGATCGTGGTGGTGACGACCGGCTCGACCCCGGCCTCCCGCGCACGCGTCGCCGCCGCCAGCGCTCGGTCCGGTCCCCCGAGCGCCATCGGCTTCAAGACGACGGCGTCGGCCGCGCCGGCGTCGAGGACCGCGTCGACTCCGTTGCTCGCGAGCGACTCGTCGAGGGCGATCGGCACTGGGGGGTCGGCGTCGGTGTCGGCACCGGGATCGACACCGCTCCCGACCGTTCTGAGCGCGGCTGCCCCGTCGAGGTCGTCCGCCGGCAGCGGCTGTTCGAGGTACGCGAGACCGAGCGGCGCGAGCCGTTCGGCCGCCTCTCGGGCGGTCTCTCGGTCCCACGCGCCGTTGGCGTCGGCCCGGAGGGCGACGCCGTCGCCGACAGCTCGCCGGACCGCTCGGAGACGCTCAACGTCGGCGTCGAGCGCGCGCGCGCCGACCTTTATTTTTAAGCAGGTAAACCCCTCTTCGATCGCGTTTTCAGCTGCGGTGACCGTGGCGTCGCGATTTCCGTCCCCGATCGTCGCGTTGACAGAAACCGTCTCGGCCGGCGTGGGAAGCCCCTCGTTCTCTGCGAGATGCTCGGTAAGTGAGCGTCCGGCGTCGCGGGCGGCGGCGTCCGCGAGCGCGAGCGCGAGGCCGTGGCGCGCTGCGGGCGTCTCAGCCGGATCGAGTCGGGAGACCGCGTCCGTCACGAGTTCACTCCCGTCGGCCTCGGCGGTGACCCCGTTGAGCGCGGTCTCGCACGCCGATCGCGACTCGGTCCAGCCGGGGAGCGACGTCGCCTCGCCGAGTCCGGGTGCGGGGACCGACTCACCGTCGGCTCCGGGGTCGACCGAAACGAGAAAGCCCTCACGTCGTTCGATCGGGCCGCGTGCGGTTTCGAGCGGAGTCGTCAGTCCGAGCGAGAAAGGGCGGAGCCGCATGGGATCAGACCGCCAGTCCGACGGCGAACGCGACCGCGTACGCCGCGAGAAGCTTCCCGGTCGATTCGAGCGCCGGATTGAGCGCCTTGCCGGCGGTCTCGGTCAGCACGGTTCGAGCCACGCCGGCCGCGAGCGGGAGCGTCGCCAGCGGGAGGAGCACGGCGAGCCCGTATCCCTCGGTGAGGAACCAGAGTGGAGTGAGATACGCGAGCGCGAGCAGCGCGAGGAACTGGCCGCGCGAAAATCGGTAGCCGAACCGGACCGCGAGGGTGCGTTTGCCCGTCTCCGCGTCCTCCTCCAAGTCGCGGACGTTGTTGACCACGAGGATGTTCGTCGAGAGCGCGGCGACCGGGAGGCTCGCGACGACGGCCGCGAGGGTGACGGTCCCTTCCAGAATCCACAGCGGGAACGCCTCGCCGGCGAGCGCAGCGGCCTGCACGTAGTAAGTCCCCGTGACGGCGATCACGCCGAAGAAGACGAACACGAACAGGTCGCCGAGCCCGTGGTAGCCGAGGGGGTAGGGACCGCCGGTGTACGCGATCCCGGCCGCGACCGACGCGAGCCCGATCACGAGGATCGGGACGCCGCCGACGTACACGAGGGAGGTCCCGACGAGGATCGCGGCCGCGAACGTCAGCCACATCGCCCGTTTCACCTCCGCGGGCTCGATGAGGCCGCTGGCGACGACGCGGGTGAACCCCTCGCGGTCGTCGGTGTCCGCGCCCTGAATCGCGTCGTAGTAGTCGTTCGCGAAGTTGGTGCCGACCTGAATCAGCGCCGCGCCGACGAACGCCGCGAGCGCGGGCAACGGGGCGAACGCTCCGGCTTGCACCGCGAGACCGACGCCGACGATCACCGGTGCCGCCGCCGCGGGGAGCGTCTGCGGCCGCGCGGCGATCACCCACGCTCGCCGCCGCGACACTTCGGTACTCATTGGCGTCGGTAGGGTCGTGCCGTCCCTTAAGCTTACCATCCGGGCGAGCAGATCCGACACCCTTGACCGACAGATACGACACGGATCGGCGCGTACGGGATGTATGAGCGATGCGACGGGGTCCGATAAGAGCGGGATCGACGCGCGCTACGAGGAGACCGACGGCGAGCGACGCCTCACGTTCTCGGCCGACGGGAGCGAAGCGACGGTCGCCCAGAACCTCGACGGGTACGCGATGTTGAAGGTCCGAGCGGGGCCGACCGGCGACGAGTTAGAGCGGTACTACGGGTTCGACATGGCGCTCGATCACGCCGCCGAACTGCTCGGCGTCGCCGTCGCCGACCTCCCGGTTCCCGAGGCCGCCGCCGACATGGGGATGTAACCCCGTCTCTCTCACTCAGATTCCGAACGTCGCGCGTAGCATGTCTCGACTCCCGGGGCCGAGTCCGACCGCGAGTACCGTGATAAGTAACAACAGCGTGTAGCGCGGCGACTCATCGAACAGCTCGCCGTTGAACACCCAGACGACGAACGTCGCCGCCGCGAGCTTCACCAGCAGGAACGGCCACGCGTCGCCGGTGACCGAGACGATCGACCCCGGGAGCAGCCGGCCGGTCCAGTCGACGATCAGCGCGTTGACGACGTGTTTCGGGACGAGGTTCGCGGTTCCCGTCAGCGCCGGCATCCAGTTGAGCCCGATCACGTTGGCGACGCCGTCGATCGCGTGCCCCCAGATGATGACGATCCCCGCGACACCCGTCCCCTTCCGGATATCGGGGACGTACGCGGTCGCGAGCTTCCACGTCACCGCGGTGGCGGCGGTCGCGATCCCCAGCGTCAACACGAGGATAATCGGGTAGAAATCGACGTAGTCGGTCGCCGCCGAGAGGTACGAGAGGTAGCCGAACGCGAGTGCGAGCGCGACGGCGCCCATCGCGAACAGGGGACGGGCGTAGTCGTCGACCACGCCCCGGCCTTCGAGCGAGTACGCGGTAAGGACGCACGCGAGCGTCACGCCGAAGACGGTGAAGTAGATGAACGGGCTGATCAACAGCGCGCTCGCCGGGAACGGAATCAGCGGCTCCACGCCGGCCCGCATCGCGGCGACTCCCGAGTCCTCGACGGTGCGGAGCGCGCCGCCGAGCAGCATGAACGGGAACAGCGCGTAGAAAAATCGCAGTTCGGTGCCGATATCCAGCCGGCGGAGGAGGAAGACGACGCCGATCAGCATCGCCAGCAGGATGACGACGTAGCTCACGGTCGAGACCGTGGTGTACCCGGGAGATGCGACGACCGCTCCGGCGTCGGTGGCCGCCGAACAGGCCGCGGAACTCCCGAGCAGCTCGGTTCCGCCCGCGTCGCGGACGGCGCACTGCGCGCCCTGTCCGTCGGCCGCGACCGGCCCCCAGAAGTACCGCCAGAGGAACCGATCGTACACGACCCGCGGGAAAACGACCGATCCGACGACGAGAAGTGCGGTGACGGCGCCGACGACTGCGGCCCACGCCCGCTCCGGCGACAGCCCGAACCGCTCTTCGACCCGTGTGCTCATGCTCTCCGTTGGGGCGGTCCCCGAATTGAGGGTTCCGGTCCCGCGTCAGTGTGCTGCTCGTGGGGGCGGCGCTCAGACCGGCGGTCCGTCCGACTCGTACTCCGTGCCGAGAACGATCATCGTCTGTGATCGGGAGAACCCGTCCATCTCGGCGACGCGCTCGAACATCAGCTCGCGGAGGCTGTCCGTGTCCGCGGCCACGACCTTGAGGACCACGTCCCACTCGCCGGTGGTCAGGTGGATCTCTTGGACGCCGTCTATCTCGCGGAGCCGCTCTAAGGCGTCCTCCTTGCGACCCTGCTTGACCCGGAGGCCGACGAACGCGCTCACGCCGTAGCCGACCGCCTTCGGATCGATCGCCGCGTGGTACCCCTCGATGACTCCCGCCTCCTCCATGCGGTTCACTCGGTCGTGGACGGTCGCGCTGGACATATCGATACGGCGCGCGACCTCCGAGAACGGCGTCCGGGCGTCCTCCCGTAGAATTCGGAGGATCGCGCGATCCGTCTCGTCAATTTCCATGGTCACGATACGGTGGCAGCGGCCTTTGCACTTCCGACGCCGAAACGTCGTCGTTCGTCGGTGCGCCGACGCGTCGGCGAGTTTCTCTCGGTCCGGGCTCAGGCGTCTGGCATCGCGAAGGAGCCCTCACGGATGGCGGCCTCCGCCTCGGTGAGCGCCCCCTCGGCGTCGAACGAGTCGATCGCGTCGCGACGCGATGCGGGCGACGCCTCGGCGAGGTCCCGCGCGTGGGCCGTGACGTTCGGCACCGCCCGGATCAGGTTGTCGATGATCGGGATGTCGGCGGTGCGCGGCGACCGGCTTCCGGGATTTAAGTCGATCACGATCTCCGTTTTCCCCATCGCGTCGAGCGCCTCGGCGCGGTCGCCGTCTTCCAGCGGGACGACGACCACGTCGGCCGCCTCGATTCCGTCGGCGTCGACCGTGCCGCGAGCGTGATCGAGCCCGGGGATCTCGCCGTCGGCAGCGAGGCCCTTCACCTCGTCGGCGCCGTGCTCGCGGAGGTGATCGGCGATCCGGCGGACGCGCTCGTCGGTGTGGTTGAAGAGGTTCACCTCGATGTCGGCGTCGACCGCCGCCGCGAGTTCGACCGTCTCTCCGGGCGCCAGCGCCGCGACGTTGCCGTTCACCGAGAGCACCGGGTGGTCGGCGCGTAGCAGTAATGCGGCGGCCGCGCGCTCGGCGCGGTCCGCGCTCGGGAGGGTTCGCTCGCCGAGGAGGTAGTCGAACGCCTCGCCGCGGCCCTGCGCGATGAGTCCCTGTTTCGAGGTGATCCCCTTCTCGACGCCCGCTTCGATCCGGTGGCGCGTCACAAGCGACGCGTAGCGCGGGTGGTCTTCGGGAATCTCCGTCTCCGTCATACCTGAGTGAGACGGCGCGCCGATTAAAGTGGACCGTTCGCGGTCGGCTCGCGGCCACCGGGTCAGGGTCGCGTTCGACACGGCATTTCCGGCTGCGTCCGCCAGTAAGGACACACTAACTGATCGACTGGAATTCATAACTAAGTCGCTGGATCAGGTACGTCGAAGTGTGATGAACCGGACTGGTAAGTACACGGTCGTGAGAGCGTGCAACGACCACGGAGCGATCACGCTCCGTGAATACCCGCGCAACGGGACGCTGTACGTCGTCGAGTACGACGATCCCGGCGTGGAAGCCGAGCTGTCGTCGCTCGACGCCGGGTCGGTCGTCGAACTCGACCTCCGGCGAGCGGGCCGCCGAGGCAACGCGTGGTGCGCGGAGTCCGCCCGAGCGGTCGAAACGGCGTGACGCACAGCTCGTCGAGTCTGCTCGGTCGATCTGTCTGTTTCGCTGTCCCCGCTTTTTGCTTCGCGATTTCGGCGAAATCCGCAATCTCTAACACATTCCGACAGGTGGCGCTCAGCACCGGTACAGCGATGGGCGATGTCGGGAGTGGATGTCGCAGTTCGGCGATGATACAGCGATTAACTCTCATGACAGACTGCGACGACCACTTATAAGGAACGGTGCAGTGGCGCGTGGCTGCGAGCGGCCGCCCTCGGCGGCCGTGAGTCAGTGCGCGCGAGGGAGTCGCGAACGAAAGTGAGCGACGAGGCTGGGGAGGCGTGAGGTGCGGGGCGGTGCGGGGCGGGACTCGCGGCTGGGGCGTTGGCGGTGTTCACCGCAGAGCCACCGATCACCTATAAACATCCGCCAGCAACACCGCTCGATCACTCAAGCCACCCCGATCCGCTCGCGGTAGGTCCCGTACTCGGTCTCGAACACGGCCATGATCTCGCCCATCGTCGCGTACGCTTTCACCGCCGTAACGATCGCCGGCATCACGTTCTCGCCGTCGTCGATCGCCACCTGCAAGTCGTCGAGGGCCTCCTCGACCGCGTCGTCGTCGCGCTCCGCCTGCACCGACTCGAGCCGGTCGAGCTGGCGCTCGCGGGTGGTCTCGTCGACGCGGAGCAGGTCGGTTTCCGTCTCCGTCTCGACCTGGTAGGCGTTGACGCCGACCACCGTCTCCTCGCCCTCGTCGACGCGCTCTTGGTACTCGTAGGAGGCCTGCTGAATCTCGCGGTGGAAGTACCCCTCTTCGATCCCGGCGAGCACCCCGTCGCGGACGGAGCCGTCGCCCATATCCCGAATCTCCTCGATGTAGGCGGTCGCCTCCGCCTCGACCTCGTCGGTGAGCGCCTCGACCGCGAACGAGCCCCCGAGCGGGTCGACGATGTCGGCCGCGCCCGACTCCTCGGCGATGATCTGCTGGGTGCGGAGCGCGACCCGGACCGCCCGCTCGGAGGGCAGCGCCAGCGCCTCGTCGAAGGAGTTGGTGTGGAGGCTCTGGGTGCCGCCGAGCACGCCCGCGAGCGCCTGGATCGTGACGCGCACGACGTTATTTAAGGGCTGTTGGGCCGTCAGCGACTGACCCGCCGTCTGGGTGTGGAACTTGAGCCGCTTCGAGGCGTCGGCCTCGGCGTCGTACCACTCGCCCATGATCCGCGCGTAGATCCGGCGGGCGGCCCGGAACTTCGCGACCTCCTCGAAGATGGAGTTGTGCGAGTTGAAGAAAAAGGAGAGCTGTGGGGCGAACTCGTCGATTCCGAGCCCGCGGTCGAGACAGTCCTCGACGTACGCGAACCCGTCGGCGAGGGTGAAGGCGAGCTCCTGGACCGCCGTCGACCCCGCCTCGCGGATGTGATACCCTGACACGGAGATGGGCTTGAACTTCGGGGTCTCCGCCACCGCGAACTCGATGGTGTCGGTCACGAGGTCGAGTGAGGGCTCCGGCGGGATCACCCACTCCTTCTGCGCGATGAACTCCTTGAGCATGTCGTTCTGGAGAGTCCCGCGAAGCTCCTCGCGCGGCACGCCCTGCTGGTCCGCGATCGCGACGTACATCGCGTAGATCACGGGCGCGCTCGGGTTAATCGTGAAGGAGGTGGACACCTCGCCCACGTCGATGCCGTCGAAGAGCACCTCCATGTCTCGGAGGGTGTCGACGGCGACGCCCTCCTTGCCGACCTCGCCGAGCGACATCGGGTCGTCGGAGTCGAGCCCCATCAGCGACGGCATGTCGAACGCGGTCGACAGGCCGGTCTGGCCCTCGTCGATCAGGTAGTGGAAGCGCTCGTTCGTCTCCTCGGCGGTGCCGAACCCGGCGAACTGCCGCATCGTCCACGTTCGCCCGCGGTGCATCGTCGGATAGACCCCGCGCGTGTACGGCTCCTCGCCCGGGAAGCCGAGGTCCGTCTCGTAATCGATGTCGGCCACGTCCGCGGGGGTGTACACCCGATCGACCTCGTGGTTCGAGACCGTCGCGAACCGGTCGTTGCGCTCGCCGTGCCGGTCGAGGGCCGGATCGAGCGTCTCCGCCTCCCACTCGGCGTGAGCCTCGCGAATCGCGGAGAGTTCGTCGTCGTCGTACATACCGGCAGCTACCCGTTCGTATCGTATAAATATTCATTATATTTCAAGCGGGGGCGGCAGCGACGTCGCCCGCCCCGTTGTGGCTCCGATCGGGAGCGTCCTCAGTCCTCGTCGTCCTCGACAGGCGGCGTGGACGGCTCTTGGGTGACTCCCGTGTCTGCGGAGGGGGCGTCGATCTCGTCCGCCCCGCTCGCCGCGTTCGCTCGGGCGCCGCTCCCGAACAGCCGGCTCCAGATGCCGCGGTCGTCGCGCTTCTCGGCGAGCAGCACGGAGCACTCCACGTCCTCGAGCACCTGCAACACGAGCGAGCCGCGGACCAGCCGCGAGAGCAGTCCCTTCTGGGTCGCGCCGATGATCAGCATCGTCGCATCGCGCGCGGCGCGCTCGATGGACGCCTCGACGTCGCCGCGCTCGACTCGCATCGACGCGTCGGAGAGGTCGTGCTCGGCGGCCCACTCGGTGAGGAACCGGTGGCCGGCCGCCTCGTCGTCGGCGACGTGCAGCAGGGTGACCTCGCCGTCGAACTCGACCTGGAGCATCTTCGCGACCGCTCCGGACAGATCCGAGGCCGGACCGCCGGCGGTCGGCACGAGGATCCGCGAGGGGTCGAACCCGCGGTCGCGGAACACGAGGAAGTCGGAGGGCAGCGAGTGCGCGAGCTCGTCGACCGCCGTCTCCGCGCGCCCGGGTGCCCCGTGAGAGTCCTTCCCCCACCCCATGACCGTCATGTCGGCGCCGTACGTCCGGGCCGCGTCGAACACCTCCTCGAACACGCGGTGCGAGAGGACGACGTGCGTCTCCACGTCGACGCCGAACGTCTCGGCGTCGTCGCGGGCCTTGTCCAGCAGATCGTGTGCCGCCCCGTGGGCGCCGCGGTCGCGCGCGGCCTCCAGCGAGGTCTGGTCGGGGACGTTCGCGATGTTGACCGCGACGACCGTCCCGTTCCGCTGCTTGGCGATGGCCGACGCGAGGGTGATCAGGTGTTCTTCGGTCGCAGGATTCGCGAGCGGCACCATCACGCGATAGTCGTCGCCGCCCGGCTGGACCGACGTGGCCGCCGACACGGCGGCCTGGGGCAGGTCGTCGGAGCGGTCGAGGATCCACGTCCCCAACACGCCGCGCGCCTCCACCTTGTCGCGGGCGTACAGCAGGTACCAGAGCAGGGCGAAGGCGACGAGCCCGCCCGAGATAGCGATGATCCGCGGCTCGATGTAGACGATCAACGCGAACGACGATATCGTCCCGATTACCGGGACGATCGGGTAGAAGGGGACCTCGAAGTCGGGGTCGTACCCCTCGACTTCCGACTCGCGCATCACGATCAGCGCGAGGTTGAGCAGCCCGTAGACGATCAGGTGGAGGACGGAGCCCATCGCTGACAGCGACTCGACGCCGCCGGCGAGGAGGAAGAGGATGATGAGCGCGCCGGTCAGCGCGATCGACTTGTACGGGGTGCCGTACCGCTCGTGAATCTGGTTGAGCTTCGGCGTAACGATCTTCTCGCGCCCCATCGCGAAGTTGATCCGCGACGACGAGAGGATCGACGCGTTCGCCGACGAGGCGGTCGCGAGCAGCCCCCCGATCAGGAGCATCCCGGCGCCGACGGCGCCGAGCGAGTAGCCGAACAGCTCGTAGTTACCGAAGAGGAGTCGAGCGGCTTCGACGACAGCGGTGTCGTTGTTCGCGACGAGTTCGGTCGGGACCGCCGCGAGCAGCACGACGAGGAACAGCGCATACACGACCGTGACGATCACGACCGAGCCGAGGACCGCGAGCGGGAGGTTCCGACCGGGGTTCTTGATCTCCTCGGCGACCGAGGTGATCTGGACGAAGCCCAGATACGAGACGAAGATGATCCCCGTCACCGGGAGCACCTCTCCGACCGTGCCCGGCGGCGCGATCGGTCGCAGCGACTCCATGTCGGCATTCAGCATTCCGACGACGGTGAAGACGGCGAGGATGCCCAGAAGCGACATGACGATGACGATCTGGAGCCCGCCCGTCTCCTTCGCGCCGAAGTAGTTGACGGCGATAAAGAGGAGCGCGCCGGCGAGCCCGATCACCTGCGCGGCCTCCAACGTCACCGGGCCGAGCCCGATCGATCCGAGCCCGACGAGCGCGTTGACGTACTCGCCGAAGCCGTACATGTAGAACGCAGAGGCGAACGCGAGCCCGAGCCAGTTCGCCCAGCCCGCGATCGACCCGAACATCGGTCCAAGCGCTCGGTTGACGTAGAAGTACGCGCCGCCGGACTTGGGCATCGCCGTCCCGAGTTCGGAGGCCGACAGCGCGGTGAACAGCGCGATCACACCGCCGAGGACGAACGTGGCCGCCGCGAGCGGTCCGGCTCGCGCGACCGCGGTGCCGGGCAGGACGAAGATCCCGGCCCCGATCATCGTTCCGATCCCGATCGTGAGCGCCGCGAGCGGCCCGAGATCCTTGGCGAGTTCCTCGTCGCTCATTCGGTCGATCCCTCGCGCGGGAGCGCGATCACGGGCACGTGCGACTTCGTCACGAGCGTGATCGAGAGGTCACCGGAGAGGAACTTCATGAGGCGGTTGCCGTCCCGAGAGCGGTAGGCGATGGCGCTCGCACCGACCTCGTCGACGGCGTCGAAGATCGCGTCGGCGACGTCGCGCGCGTACGCCGTGTGGTCGTCGGCGTCGGGAAACACGGTTCGGACCGCGGCGTACGACTCCGCGGCGAGTTCCTCGGACTGCTCGACCGGTGTCTTGTCTGGCGTGCCCTCACCCTTCTCGACGACGTGGAGGGCGGTTACCCGATTCGGGCTGTAGGGTTCAAGCGCCCGTGCCGTCCCCAGTGCGTCCTCCTCGTGAGCGACCGGGAGGAGGACGTGGCCGAGCAAGTCCTGTTCGCTCGGTTGGTCAGTGCTCGTCATACGAACACCCATATCCTCGTCAGTTAAGAAGATACGCTCTCCGACTCCACAGCGTTAGATCGAGGGATACACCGTGTTCAGCGATTAAAACGACTTAAATATGTTTTCTGGTGCGAGTCGTCACCGGTCGTCGACGCTCGCGACGAACAGCGCGAGCACGGGAACGATCTCCAGCCGGCCGATCCACATCAGTCCGATCATCAACAGCTTCGTCGTGTTCGGCAGGAACTCGTAGCTCCCGAAGGGACCGAGCGGCCCGAGCCCCGGTCCGATGTTCCCGATCGTCGCGAGCGAGGCCGCGAACGCCTCCGTCCCGGTGAGCGACACCCCGATTCGGGCCGTGTCGAGTTCGATGAAGACGGCCGCGAGCGCGAACACGAGGAAGTACAACAGCGAGAACACGAGGATGCCGCGGATCACGTCCTCGTCGACGACCTCGCCGCCGAGCCGCACCGGCCGGACGACATCGGGGTTCGCCGTCGTGTACAGCTCCCGGCGGAGCGTCTTCAGCAGGATGAGCCACCGAATGACCTTGATCCCGCCGCCGGTCGAGCCCGCCGACCCGCCGATGAACATCGCGAACAGCAGGAGGAACTGGGTCTGGGTGTCCCACTCCGCGAAGTCCGCGGTGGCGAACCCGGTCGAGTTCATCAGCGAGGCGATCTGGAACGCGCCCTGCCTGAGCGCGTTCTCCGTGACCCCCTCCGTGATCCCGCCGATTTCGGTCGCGGGGGCGCCGCCGTAGAACAGTCCGACCGCGAGTATCGCCGCGAACCCGGTCACCAGCCCGAGGTACATGCGGAATTCGGAGTTCTCGAACATCCGCATGGGGTCGTCGCGGAGCACGAACCAGAACAGCGCGAAGTTCACCCCAGCGATCACCATGAAGGGGACGAACACCCACTGGACGACGGGCGAGAACGCCGCGATGCTCTCGGCTTCCGGGGAGAACCCGCCCGTCGGGAGCGTCGAGAGGCCGTGGGCGATCGCGTTGTAGAGGTTCATCTCCGGCGCGAGCCCCGTGAGCCCGAGGAGCGCCAAGATCGCGATCATCGCGGCCGTGAATCCGGCGTAGATGAGCCACAGCGCCCGCGCCGTCTCGGCGATCCGCGGCGTGAGCTTCTGGAGGCCTGGGCCCGGCGCCTCGGATTTCATCAGCTGCGCACCGTTAACCGCGAGCTGCGGGAGGATCGCGACCATCAGCACGATGATCCCCATCCCGCCGAGCCACTGGGTGAGCTGCCGCCACATCAACACGGCGTGCGAGTGTTGCTCGAAGCTGATCTCCGCTGTCGCCGTCGCACCTGTCGTCGTGAAGCCGCTCATCGACTCGAATAAGGCGTTCACCGGGTGCCCGAGCGCGGAGGCGGTCCCGTACCCGGCGATGACGTACGGGATCGCGCCGATGACCGCGGCCATGAACCACGCGAGCGAGACGACCGCCAGCGCGTCGCGCGGCCCGAGGTCGGGTTCGTCTTCGAGTCGTTCGAGTCCGACGCCGATCGCGACGGCGATCGTCATCGACGCCGCGAACGTCAGCACGTCCTCCCCGTAGATCAGCGCCACGACGAGCGGGACGCTCATCGACGCCGAGAGGTACTTCACGATGCTCCCGGTGTAGCTGAGCGTCGCCCGCGTGTCGACCGTCGTTCGTGTCACCTGTGTCCCTCGGTTCCGATGTACGTCGTAGCTTTCCGGTGTGATAAGAAGTCGTCGATGGTCGGATCTGCGGACGCCAAACGTCCTTCGGGTCTCGGACTGGTACCGTTCATGAGGTCCAGAACGCTCTCGTAAACAGCACGAGCACTGGAATGATCTCGATCCGACCGATCCACATTAAGACGATCATCACGGCCCGAGTGCTCATCGGGAAGGTCGCGAACGTGCCGTACGGTCCCGCGTCGCCGAAGGCGGGTCCGATGTTGAGGAACGTCGTCGCCGCCGCGCCGAGCGCCTCGAACTCGTCCACCTGGACATTCGCCCGTTCGGCGTCGACGACGATCACGATAGCGAGCAGAAAGAAGATGACTATCGACAGGAGCAGGTACGCGTAGATGTCGCGGATCGCGCCCTCGTCGACCGACTTCCCCGAAATACGAACCGGCCGCACCGCTTCCGGGTGGACAGCGGTGAAGAGGTTCCGGCGGAACGTCTTCAGCGCGACCAGCCACCGCAGCGACTTGATCGAGCAGGTCGTCGACCCGACCATCCCGCCGATGAACATCCCCATGAACAGCATGTGCTTCGCCGCGGGCGCCCACAGCACGTAGTCGGTGCTGGCGTACCCCGTCGTCGTCACGATCGACGCGACGTTGAACACGGCGTGACGGACCGTCCCCTCCGCGCCGAAGGCGGTGTTCGGATCGAGGAACAGGCCGAGGGCGACGATCGACGCGAGCGTCCCCATCGCGCCGAGGTAGAAGTGGAACTCCTCGTTCTTTAACAGGCGCATCGGCTCGCCGTTGATGGCGAAGTAGATGAGGACGAAGCTGGTCGACCCGATCACCATGAACGGGACGACCGCCCACTGGATGAGCGGGTGGAACGCGCCGACGCTCCGCGGCTCCGGCGAGAACCCGGCGGTCGCGACCGAGGTGAGCGCGTGCGCGACGGCGTTGTACAGGTCCATCTGCGGGTCGACGGCGAGCCCGAGCAGGAAGTAGACGGCGACCGCGAGCCCGGTGAGCCCGAAGTAGATCCCCCAGATGAGCTGCGCCGTCCGGGATATCTTCGGCGTGAGCTTGTTGACGTCCTGCGTCTGCGACTCCGACTCCATCAGCTGGGCCCCACCGACGCCGATCTCGGAGAGCACCGCAGTCGCCAGGATGAGGATGCCGAGCCCCCCGAGCCACTGGATCACCTGCCGCCACATCATGACGGAGCGCGAGTGGAGCGAGAAGTCGCGCAACACGGTCGCACCCGTCGTCGTCAGCCCGCTCATCGCCTCGAACAGCGCGTTCACCGGGTGCGCGACCGTCCCGACGCCCGCGACGACGAAGGGGATCGCGCCGATCGCGGCGACGAGGAACCATATCAGTGCGACCGCGAGGAACGCCTCGCGCGGCCCGAGGTCCTCTTCCGGGTCCTGCACCGATCGGAACGACGCACCGAGCGCGAGCGAGACCGCGATCGCCGCGAGGAACGGGAACGGTGACTCGCCGTAGTAGAGGGCGATAAGCAACGGGAACGCCAGCGGGACCGGAAGCGCCGTGAGGACGTCGCCGGTGAGTCCTACGCTCGCCCGCCAGCCGACTCGGATTGTGGTGCTCACGGATCTCAGGCCATCGAGGTGATCTCGCTCACGGAGCCGGTCTCCACGAGCAGGATGACGTGGTCGCCCGCCTGGAGCACTGTGTCGCCGCGGGGGGTGACGAGTTTGCGGTCCCGAGTGATCGCGCCGATGACGAACCGCGCGTCGGTGTCGGCGACGATCTCCGAGATCGGGCGGCCGGTGAGTCCACACCCCTCAGTGAGCTCGAGCTCTAAGACCTCGGCCTGGTCGTTCTCCAGCACCGCGATGTTCTCTGCGACGCTCTCGTAGGTGAACCGCGTGATCTCCTCGGCGGTCACGGTGCGGGGGTTGATCGCGATGTCGATCCCGATCTCCTGGAACAGGGTGACGTAGTCGGGGCTGTCCACGACCGCGATCACGCGGTCGACGCCGAGCCGCTTGGCGAGCACGGAGATGAGCAGGTTCTTCTCGTCGGACCGAAGGGCGGTGACGACGATGTCGGCCTCGTCGACGTGCTCGCGAGAGAGGAACTCCGAGTCCGTCGCGTCGTGCTCCATCACGACCGTGTTCGGGAGGTTCTCCGCGAGCCATCGCGCGCGGTCGGCGTCGCGCTCTATCAGGCGCGGCTTGAAGTCGCGCTCCTCGAGCAGCCGGGCGGTCTGGTACCCGATTTCGCTCCCCCCGACGACGACGATCTCGTCGGCGCGGCCGGGCGTCGTCTCCGGCGCCACGTCGGTCGCGAACGCCTGGACGCTCTCCGGGCTCCCGATCACGACCGCCCGATCGCCGGCCTCGATACCGGTATCCCCGCGCGGGATCGTCATCTCGCCGTCGCGGAACAGTCCCACGAAGGTGAGCGACTCGAAGCGGTCGGCCTCCAAGACCGTCTGTCCCGCGACCGGACTTTCCTCGTCGATCTCGAACTCGGCCATCTGAACGAGCCCGCTGGCGAAGGGGTCGACGTCGATCGCGGCCGGGAGCCCGATGACGCGGACGATGTTCTCGGCGGTCAACAGGTCGGTACACACCATGAAGTCGACGCCGAAGGCGCCCTCGTCGCCCTGCCACGTCCGAAGGAAGTGCGTGCTCTTCACGCGGGCGATCGTGAACCCGTCGCCGAGGGTCTTCGCGGCCCCGCAGGCGACGAGGTTCGTCTGGTCGTTGTCGGTGCAAGCGATGACCATGTCCGCGCGACCGGTATCGGCCGCCGTCAGGATCTCCGAGGTGGTCCCGTCGCCGGCGATCGTGAGCACGTCGAACTCGTACTTGAGCTGTTCCGCGCGATCCGGATCGATATCGATGA
The DNA here is from genome assembly GCF_051194165.1 of Halorubrum shenae. Classification (NCBI taxonomy): domain Archaea; kingdom Methanobacteriati; phylum Methanobacteriota; class Halobacteria; order Halobacteriales; family Haloferacaceae; genus Halorubrum; species Halorubrum shenae. Next base: position 66,634 of record NZ_JBLZNI010000004.1, read on the forward strand.
CGACGACCTCGTGGTCTGACGCGAGGCTCGACGCGATGCTAGTTCCGACCTCGCCCGCCCCGATGACGACCACATGCATAGGCGCAACCAGAGACCCGACCCTCAAGTTCGTTACTATCGGGAGCCCGGCGGGCCGCCCGGGTACGGCGCCGTCGGCGAGCGCCGTCGACTCCTCGACGGGCGCCTCCGGCTCCCTACCGAGCGCCTCCGCCCCCCGCCGAACGACTACGATTCCCCGCCGAGCGCTGACGACTCTCCGCCGAACGACGAGGGGTCCGTCCACTCGTTCCGTCCCGAGACGGTGCGCTGCGGGAACGGGATCGAGATGCCCTCCTCGTCGAACCGCGCTTTAACGGCCTTCACGTAGTCGGCGCGCGCCTTCACGAAGTCGGACCGGGAGGGGTCGTCGATCCAGATCCGCGACTGCAGGCCGACGTACGAGTCGGCCAGCTCCGTCAGTCGAACCGACGGCGCGGGATCCTCTAAGATCGCGTCGCTCTTCTCGGCCTCCTCGACGATGATGTCGGTCGCCGTCTCGACGTCGTCCTCGTAGTCGATCCCGAAGACGAACTTCAGGCGCAGCGTCTTCTTCGCGACCGGGTTCTTCACCACGTCGCTCGTCAGGGCGTGGTTCGGCACCGTGAGCAGTTCGTTATCGAACGTGCGCACGCGGGTGACTCGGAAGGAGATATCCTCGACGACCCCCGAGTTCCCCTGCCACTCGATCCAGTCGCCGATGCGGAACGGCCTGTCCGTATAAATGAAGACGCCCGCGACGAAGTTCTTGATCACGTCTTGGAGCGCGAAGCCGATCGCGAGCGTCGCCGCGGCGGCGATCGTCGCCAGCGACCGCAAGAACCCCTGATACCCCGCCGCGCCGAACGCGACCGTGACGCCCGCGAACAACACGAGGAACGCGATTATCTTCTGGAGCGGCCGCCGTGCGTGCTCGTCGAGGCCCTGCCTGTCGAACAGCCGCTGGACGATCGAGACGATAACCGATTTATAAAGAACGTACGTTCCGACGACGACCGCAAGAAAGATCGCGGCTTTGATGGCGAAACCGGTTAGGGGCCCGAGGAGCGGCTCCAGCGTTCCCGTGACGGCGATGACCCCCGCGATACCGCCCGATCCCCCCGCGCCGCCCATCAGTGCAGCACCGCCGTGTTTCCGCGCGTTTCGATCAGGTCGGCGTTGACCGCGTCGGCCAGTTCCGCGGCGAGCTCGTCGGTCGTGGTCCCGCCCCGCGCCGCCCGGAGGAACTTCACCTTCACGAGCTTGGCGTCGTCGAGCTGGTCGTCGAGCTCGTCGACGACCGAATCGATACCGTGTTTCCCGACCCAGACGGTGACATCGAGGTCGTGTGCTTCCTTTCGAAGCTGTTGGTCGCTCATACACCGTCCAGTTGGCCGCGCGCATTGAAGCTTGAGGTTTGCCGGTAACACTCCCCGTCCCGCGGCGCGTGGCCGACTCTCAATAACACACTGACATAAAATTAGACAAGTCTAATCTTTTTATTTGACCAGAAGTGTATTATATTCTCCCACTCTAATCACCGGTATGCACACTGACGCGATTGGCTCGTCGGGGGTTTCTCGACGCCGGTTCGCCGCGATCGGTGCCGGCGCCGTTGCGGGCGGGCTCGCGGGTTGCACCGGGAACGCGGCCGACACGGGATCGAACGGGGAGGGGAACGACATCGGCGACGGCAACGGCGGCGACGCCGACGGCTCCACCGTCGTCGCCTCGTTTTTCACGTTCTACGACTTCGCCGACTCCCTCGCGGAGGGGACGGAGATCACGGTCGAGAACCTGATCCCGACCGGCCTCCACGGCCACGGGTGGGAGCCGGATCCCTCGATCCAGCGTCGGATCACCGACGCCGACGCCTTAGTCCACGTCGGCCCCGATTTCCAGCCGTGGGTCGACCGCGCGATAGACACCCTTGCGGCCGAGTCGACCGAGACCGAACTCATCAACGCCCGAGCGGGCGTCGACCTCATCGACCTCGCCGACTCGCTGACGGAAGACGAGGCGGTCGAGGGGGCGAAGGACCCGCACTTCTGGCTCGATCCGCAGCGCGCGACGGCCGCGGTCGAGAATATCGCCGACGGGCTGGCCGCGGTCGACCCCGACCACGAAGCGACGATCCGAGAGAACGCCGCCGCGATTGACGCGGAACTCGACGCCCTCGACGAGGAGTGGCAGGCGGTCTTCGACGCCGCCGAGCGCGACGTGGCGTTTCTGGCCGCGCACAACGCGTTCGCGTACCTCGCCGAACGGTACGACGCGACGATCGAGCCGCTCGTCGTGAACCTCGCGGCCAGCAACGACGTCCGACCGGCCGACATGCAGCGAGCCCAGGACACGATCGCCGAACACGGCATCCGGCACATCGGCGCCGCCGTTTTTGAGCCGATCCGCCCGGCGCGACAGCTCCTTCAACAGACCGACGTCGAGGCGTACTACCCCGTGACGCCGTACGCGGGGACCGCGGAGTCGTGGGTCGAGCGCGGGTGGGGGTACTTCGACATCGCTCGGAAGGTGAACCTCCCGACGTTCCGGATCCTGCTCGGCGTCGACGACCCCGAGGACGTGACGTTCGCCGACTACGGGCGCAACTTCGAGCCATGAGCGGGGAGCACACGCCGGCCGTCGACGACGACCCCCTCGTCGAGGCCCGAGACCTGACGTTCGGGTACGCCGCGGTCCCGGTCGTCGAGGACGTGAATCTCCGAGTCGACCGCGGCGAGTACGTCGGAATTGTGGGACCGAACGGCTCCGGAAAAAGCACGCTGCTCCGGCTCCTCTTGGGGCTCCACGAGCCCGACTCGGGGACCGCGGAGCTGCTCGGTCACCCTGCCCGGGCGTTCGCGGAGCGCGAGCGCGTCGGCTACGTCGCACAGGACGTGACCGAAGACGAAAAGCGGATGCCGATCACGGTGAGCGAGGTCGTCTTGATGGGACGGTTCCCGCACGCCGGGTTCGGTCGGGTGACCGCCGAGGACCGCAAACTCACCCGCGAGGCGCTCCGAACGGTCGGGATCGAACACCTCGCCGACCGCGAGATCACCGCGCTCTCCGGGGGCCAGCGCCAGCGGACCTACATCGCTCGGGCGCTCGCCGGCGAGGCGGAGCTGCTCGTCTTGGACGAGCCGACGGTCGGGGTCGACGCCGAGTCCGTCGACGCCTTCTTCGAGCTCCTCGACGGGCTCGTCGCCGACGGGCTGACCGTCCTGTTGGTCGAACACGATATCGGCGCCGTCATCGAACACGCCTCGCGGGTCGTCTGTCTCAACCGCGAGGTGTACTTCGACGGCGATCCGGTCGCGTTCGCCGAGAGCGACGCGCTGGACCGCGCGTACGGGACGAACGTGCGCCGCGAGGAGGGAGGGATCCGGACGTGACGCCGCTGCTGTCTTCGTCGACCCTATCGATCCTCGTCCTCTCCGCCCCGTACGACCTCCTCGCTCGGCTCGTGGGGCTGTGGAGCGACGGGCTCGGGTGGGTCGGCAAGCGGCTGGGGATCGGAATGCTCGACTACGTCTTCATGCACCACGCGTTCCTCGTCGGCGCGCTCATCGCGGTGATGGCGCCGCTTATCGGCACCTTCCTCGTTCACCGCCAGCTCGCGCTGATCGGCGATGCGCTCGCGCACACCGCGTTCGCGGGCGTCGCCGTCGGGCTGTTCATCAACTCGCTGCTCGGTACCGGGATCTCCCCGTACGTCACGGCGATCGTCGTCGCCGTGATCGCCGCCTTAGCGATCGAGCTGATCGCCGAGACCACCGACGCGTACAACGACGTGTCGATGGCGATCGTGCTCTCGACCGGGTTCGCGCTCGGTGCGGTCCTGATCAGTTTAAATACCGGCGGGCTCGCGGTCGGGATCAACCAGTACCTGTTCGGGAACCTCTCGACGGTCTCGCGGGAGAACGCCGTCCTGTTGGTCGTCCTGTTCGCGGTCGTCGCGCTCGTCGTCACGGCCACGTACAAACAGCTGCTGTACGTGACCTTCGACGAGACCGCGGCCCGCGTCGCCGGGGTCAACGTTCCCTGGTACAACCGTCTGATGACGACGCTGACCGCCCTCGTCGTCGTCGGCGCGATGCAGATCATGGGGGTCATCCTGGTCGCGGCGATGCTCGTCGTCCCTGTCGCGGCGGCGGCCCAGCTCGCCCGCGGGTTCCGCGAGGCGCTGCTCGCGTCGGTCGTCCTCGCGCAGATCGCCGTGCTCGCCGGGATCACGCTCTCGTTCCACTACAACACGACCGCCGGCGGCACCATCGTCCTCGTCGCCGTCGCGGTCTACATCGTCGCGGTGCTCGTCGGGAAGGTGCAGTCGCGGCGAGCGGGGGGCGCGGGAGACGATCCGGCCCCGGCTCCTGAGCGCTAGTCCGCCCGCTCGCCGGTCGATCCGCGGAGTTCCCCGCCGAGGCCGAGTCCGACTCGGTCCCCGTACCGGTCCCAGACGACGACGAGCGAGGGGACGAGCAGGATCGAACAGAGGTAGGCGTACAGCACGCCCAACGCGAGCAACACGCCGAAGTCGCGGAGCAGCGGGATCACCGCGAGCCACAGGACGCCGAGCCCGCAGACGGTCGTGAGCATGCTCCCGGTGAGCGCGCCCCCGGTGCCGGCGATGGTGATGTCCAGCGCCTCGTCGATCGCGTGGCCCGCCTTGTACTCGTCGACGAACCGATGGACGAAGTGGACGGTGTAGTCCACCCCGAGCCCGATCGACACCGAGAGGATCGGGGCGTTGATCGGCGTCAGCGGAATATCGAACAGCCGCATCGACCCCACGAGCAGCCCGACCGTGACGAGCACGGGAACAAGGTTGAGCAGGCCGTACACCGCCTTCCCCTCCAAGTAAGCGTACGAGAGGGCGAGGAAGACCGCCGTGAGCCCGAACGCCGCGAAGAGGCTCCGGATCGCGGACTCCGTGAGCCTATCGATGACGGCCTCGTTGACGACGAGCTCGCCGGTCGGCACCGTCTGGAGGGGCGTGCGCTCGGACAGCTCGCGGACGTCCGCGACCGCCTCGGAGTTGTCGACGCCCGGCCGAATCGTGTAGTCGATCCGCGCGCTCCCGCGGTCGTCGGCGAGGTAGCCGCGGGCCTGCCCCTCGGCCGGGGAGTCGAGCAGGGCGTCGTACACCTCGTCGACGTTGCGGTCCGGCACCCCAGTGCCGAGCCGGTCGTTCCGGTCGACGAGGGTCGCGAACTCCGGGTCCCGCGCGGCCTGGTCTTCGATGACGGTCACGACGCTGGTCGAGGCGGCCCGACGCTCGTCGGTCGTTTCGAAGGTGTCGGGCGGGTTGCGCGTGGTCCGGTCGATGAGCTCTAAGGCGTCGTCGTCTCTGACCGACTGGTCGACGTACAGCGTCACGCTCCCGACGAAGCTCTGCTCGAACTCCTCTTCGAACAGCGTGAGCACTCTGAGGAACGTGTACTCCGTCGGCGCGAACGGCTCCGGGAGGTTCGAGTACGTCTCCAGCCGGTCCTCGTCGGGGAAGAACGCCTCCTCGGAGAACTCCGTGTTCACCCCGGTGCCGTACGCGCCCCCGGCCGCGCCGCCGACGAGGAGTAGGACGACGACCGCGACGGGGGCGACCCTCGAGAGGTCGACGCCGACCCGAAGCACGCGGCCAAGCCGAGAGCCCCCGGTCCCGAGCGCGGTCGTGCCGAACTCCGGGATCGGGAGCCGCTCGCGCCAGCGGTCCGCCAGCACCTTCACCGCGGGGAGGAAGATCCCGAAGACCGCGAGCGTGAACACGATTCCGGCGGCGGCGACGATCCCGAAGTCGCGGTTGGGCTCGAAGGGGCTCACGACGTTCGAGACGAGCCCGAACACGGTGGTGATCGTGACGAGCAGGAAGGCGATGAGCAGCTGGTCGGTCGTCGTCCGCATCGCGGCCGAAATCGAAAGCCCCTCGCCCCGCTCCTCGCGGTACCGGTTGACGATGTGGATCCCGAAGTCGATCCCGACCGCGAGCAACAGCGGGAACACGGTGATAAGGGAGTCAGAAAAGGGGATCCCCGCGTATCCCATGAACCCGAACGTCCACAAAATTCCCATCAGCAGCGCCGCGAGCCCGATCGCCATGTCAATCGGGTCGCGGTAGGCGAACACCAGGAACCCTAAGATGAGCAGCAGCGCCGCGGGGAACACGATGATCGCGGTGTCGCTGAGCAGCGCGGTGATCTCCGACTGGAGCACGCCGTCGCCGAAGAGGATCGCGTTCTCGCCGGCCTCGTTGCCCGGCACCGAGTCGACGACCTCGACGCTTCTCGTCTGGAGCTCCGTCACCCGGGCGGTGGTCGCCGCGTCAGGCACGTCGTAGGCGATCCCGACGATCGAGGCGCCGGCGGCCTGGGCGGTCGGGTTGTAGTCGACCGACACCTGCGCCGCGATCGCTCCCGTCGCGTCGGCGTCGTCGATGGCCGCACGCAGTTCCCGCGGTGTCGCCTCAGCGACCGCGTCGCGGCGCTGGGCGGCCGTCTCCGCGCTCGGATCGAGCTGTCGAGCGATCGCGTCCGCGTGGCTCGACGTCGACCCGACTCGGAGCGTCGACCGCGACTCCAGCCGTTCTTGCGTCTCCAAGATTCGGATCAGCGCCGACCGGGAGAGGACGTTGTCGTCGGTGACGATCAGCTGCGCGGCGGTGGCCGACCCGCCGATCGACGTCTCGAACTCCTCGTCGATGTCGTCTAACGCCCGCTGAGCCGGGATGTCCTGGGTGAACTGATCGGCGCCAGCGCTCGTCTCGATCCCCCCGAGTCCGCCGACGGCCACGACGCTGATGAGGAGGAAGACGACGACCACCGTCACCGGCCGTTCGGTGACGAACTCGTCGACGCGCTCGACGAACCGATCGGCCGCGGTCACGGTCGCCTCCGCCGGGCTCGCCGGAGCCGTTCGGAAATCGGATTCACCCGCTCGCGCGGTCGGTCGGACGTTGGACCCGTCATCTGGTTACCGCCGCCGGTACCACACGGCTGCGCCCGCGCCGGCGACCACGACGAGCAGGCCGACGACGATCGGGACAATCGGGAGCCCGCCGTCATCGGTGGACTCGGTCACCTCGATCGGGAACTGTGTCACGTCCGAGATGCGGTCGTTGCCCCGCTCGTCGTTGTATCGGAAGTCGAGCTCGATCGGGTGGGTCTCGACGCTCGCGTCGGGCGCCGCTGTCACCTCGAACCAGATCTCGGTCGACTCGCCCGGCTCGAGCTCGTCGACGAACGCCTCGTCGTTGGGGGCCGAGAGCGGGCTGTCGGCGTACAGCCCGACGTTGATCGACGAGAGGGTCTCCGGGCGCTGGTTCGTGATCTCGAAGGAGACCCGTCGCGTCTCGCCCGCCGGCACGGTCGTGTTGTCGGCGACGAGGCCGAACTCGGGCTGGCGCGGCGCGACTTCGATCCGGCGCGTCTCCTCGACCGCGATCGTCGCGTCGCCGCTCGTGTACTCGGTCGTGAACCGGAACTGCCGCGGCCCGGGGTCGGCGTTGCCGTTCACGTCCGCGTCGAAAGCGAAGTCGACCGACTCGCCCGCCGGGATCTCGGGAAGCGCGTACCGGCTCTCACCGAGGCTCACGCGCTGGCTCTGCGGGTCGACGATCAACACCGCGTCGTCGACGTCGAGCGGGCCCTCGTTCGTGAGCGTCCCGGAGACGGTCCCCGAGTAGCCGACCTCGAGCGTCCCCTCGACGTCGTCGACCGAGAACGACTGCTCGGGGGCGGGGACGACGCCCGCCCGCGAGGAGGGTGCGGTCGTCTCGATCCCGTCGCGGTCGCGGTAGTCGACCGTCGAGACGAACGCGTACGCCCCGCCGCCGAAGTCGGGCGAGACGGTGGAGTCGAACGTCACGGTCCGGTTCTCGCCCGGCTCCCAGTTCCCGACGAACGCCTCGCCGCTGCCGTCGCTGCCGATCACGGCCCCGCTGCCGGTCGTGGTCCCGGTGACGACCGCGTCGCGGGCGACCTCGTCGCCGACGTTCCGGAGGGTCGCGGTCACGTCGCCGCTCCCGCCGACCTGCGCATCGGTCCCAGTGTCGAGGATCGCGAACCGCGCGCCGTCGTCGACGACGACCGTCAGGTCGAAGCGGTCGATCCCGCGGCGGTCCTTGTGGTCGTTGAACTCGGGGATCACCTCGAAGGTGTACCGGTAGCGGGCGGTCACCTCGACCTCGTACTCGCCGTCCGGAACGTCGCCGGGGACCGTGACATCGAGCGGGACCTGAACGGGGCTCGCGTCGGTCCGAACGTCGCCGACCACCGTCGTGCCGTCGCCCACCTCGATGGGCACGTCGCTGTCGTCGACTTCGAGGGTAAGTCCGCGGGCGGTCGTCACGCGCGAGTCGAGGTCGTTACCGAACTCCATCTCGCCCGTGTTGAGGATGTCGACCGTTACCTGTGACTCGGCGCCGCTCGGAACGGTTCGCTGAGAGAGGAAGAGTTCGAGCACGGGCGAGCCGCGGATCTGTCGATCCGTCTGGGCGACCACGTCGCCACCGTCCGCGTCGCCTCCGACCGCACTCACACCGACCGCGTCGCTCCCGACCAGCGTCGCCTGTCCGCCGTCGAGCGTGTCGCCCGCCGCGGGTGTGGCGCCCCCGGAGAGCGCGACGCCGGCGACGAGCGCTCCGGCCGCGACGAACGCGAGCGCCAGCGTGGCGATCCGCGCGGACCGACTCATCTCCGTCCCCCGACGCGGGGGCGCCGGTGACCCCCGTGGTCCGTGCCGCGGGATCCAGCAGACCGCCCACCGACCGCGTCGAATCGAATCATACGTTCGTGTCGGACGCTCGTAACATAAGCGTGTTGAATGAACGTTCAATCAGGAGTGATATATACGCGCCTCCGGTAGCTGACGTATGAATGACCCGTTCGCGGAGCCGGCCGACACCCGGCAGGCGATCCTCGGCGCGGCGTTCCGGGCGCTCTGCGAACACGGGTACGCCGATCTCACGATACAGCGGATCGGCGAGGAGTTCGACAAGAGCCCCTCGCTCGTCTACCACCACTACGACGGGAAAGACGAGCTGTTGGTCGACCTGCTCGGATTTCTCCTCGACGACTTCGAGGCGTCCGTCTCGGCGGGCGCGTTCGACCTGACGCCCAGAGAGCGGCTCGACGCCTACGTCGCGGCGACGACCGCCCCCGACTCGATACCCGGAAGCTACGGCCCGGACGGGCCGTTCATGACCGCCATCATCGAGCTCCGCGCGCAGGCTGCGACCGACGACGCCTACCGCGACCACTTCGACCGCAGCGACCGGGTGTTCGGCTCGTTCCTCGAACGCACCGTTCGAGAGGCGGCGGCCGAGCTGCGGGAGGAGACCGAGTCCGAAGGACGGACCGAAATCGGCGCGGTGGAATCCGACGAGACCGTTTCGCCCGCCGAGGTCGCGTCGACGCTCCAGACGCTCGCGACCGGCGGGATGCTGCGCTGGGCGACGACGACCGACCGCGAGTGGATCGACGACACCCGGACGGGGATCCGGCGGTACGTCGAGACGGCGCTCCCGAGAGTCGACCCCGACGCCTGAGCGGGAACGGTCGCGCGACGGAGTCAGATCAGCGGTCGGTGACGCCGTCGACGTCCATCCGCGAGACCTCCTCTTCGAGCCACTCTCGCAGCCACTTCACGCGCTTGATGCGCTGGTGCGCGATGCTCTCGGCGGTGTCGGAGACGACGCGTTCGGTGTGATCGTTAGCGCGCTGGAGCACTCGATCGACCATCTTCGCGGCGTCCATGTGGGTCCGCGACTCGTACCCCATCCGGAGTATCATTAAGACGGCGCCGTTCGCCCCGACCTTGTCGAGCAGGTCGGCTTCCATCAGACACCGGCTCTCTAAGGGCACGTTCGTGAGATCGCCGGTGTAGGAGTGGTCGACGACCGCGCCGCACACCTCCTCGATAAACGACTCCGGGTAGTTGCCCCGGCTCTGTAGGTACTCGCGGGCGACGCGCGCACCGGCCTCGGCGTGGACGTCCTGTTCGGCCTCCAGCTTCGACACGTCGTGGAACACCGCGGCCACGCGGACCACGTCCACGTCGGCGCCCTCCTTCTCGGCGATGTCTGCGGCCAGGTCGACGACGTTGAGGATGTGATTGAACCGGTAGTCCGCGGAGTGCCACGGGTACCACCGCATTCGACCGCCGTCCTCCTCGCTCTCGACGCTCGCTGCGAGGTAATCTCTCACAAACCCCTTCATCTCCGCGAAGTCCTCGTCGCTCACCTCCGTTTCCTTAATTTCGACGCCCACGGGAACCACCTCGGGCGAAAAACTCATCGTTCATTATCGTAACCGAGGAGCGTTTCGTTCTTAGTCGTTACGACGGGTGTATCCGCTCGGATTCGCTCGGATTCGCTCGGATTCGCTCGGCCCGTCCGACCCAGACGACGAGGTTCTTAAGGTCGGGCGGTGACCAGCGACACGTATGTCGGGCCCCTGGGGAAGCGGCGAGAAGGCGCGGTTCCAGCGCGCCGCGGGGGTGAACGTCGTCGGTAACGCCGTGAAGATCGTCGTCGAGGGGTCGGTGGGCGTCTACTTCGGCAGCGTCGCGCTGGTGGCCGACGCCGCCCACTCCGTCGCCGATCTGGTCGCCAGCGCGGTCGTGTTTATCTGGGGCGGGTCGCGGTACGACGCCGCCGACGAGACCCACCCGCACGGCCACCAGCGGATCGAGCCGTTAACCGCGTTGCTGGTCGGTGCGACGATCGTCGTGCTCGGGCTCTTGTTGCTACGGGAGTCGATCCGCGGTGTGATCGGCGCTCACAGCCCGCCGCGCCAGAGTCTCCTCCTCATCGGCGCCCTCCTCTTCGCGATGGCCGATATGTACCTGCTGTACTGGTACACGGAGCGGGTGAACGCCGACCTCGGGTCGACCGCGCTCGACGCCCTCGCCGTGGACTGTCTCAACGATATCTACACCACAATCGCCGCCTTGGTCGGCGTGTTCGGCGTGTTCGTAGACGTCCCGATACTGGATCCGGTCGCGGGGGCGCTCGTCAGCGTCCTCGTCGTGTACCAGGGGATCGAGATCGGCCGCGAGAACGTCACGTACCTCGTCGGCGCGGCGCCGCCCGACGCCGACCGCGAACGTGTCACCGACGCGCTCCGCGAGAACCCCGCCGTCGAGGGCGTTCACGACCTGACGGTGTTCTACGACGGGACCGACCTCGAAGTCGAGGTCCACGTCGAGGTCGACGGCGAGATGACGCTCCGACAGGCCCACGACGTCGAGACGGAACTGGTTACGGGGCTTCGGGGATTAGACGACATCGGCGACGTCCACGTCCACCTCGACCCCTCGGGGGTCGGCGAGTGGAAGGACGCCGAGGACGGCGGGGATCGGGCCGGCGGCGACGACGCATAGCGTCTCCCCCGGCCCGGCTCAGCGTGCGGGTTAACCCGTCGGCGCCCCTACCATACGTATGGTCAAACGGCGCTTGCTGGAGATGACGTGGCGCGACGGGCTGTTCTGTCACTGGCCGGTCGATCCCGCCGTCGTGTCCGAGACCCTGCCCGACCGCCTCTCGGTCGCCACCCACGAGGGCGACGCGTACCTGAGCGTCGTCGCCTTCGTGATGGACGACATCCGTCCCCGCGGGGCGCCCGTCGGACTTTCGTTCCCGGAGCTCAACCTCCGGACCTACGTCGAGGGCCCAGACGGCCCGGGCGTGTACTTCTACAACCTCGACGCGGACGACCGGCTCGGCGTGTCGGTCGCGCGGCGGCTGTTCGCCCTCCCGTACTACCGCGCGGAGATGGACGTGGTTCGCCCCGGAGCCCCTCGACGGTCGGAGACCGGGATCGACCCCGTCCGCTTCACCAGCCGGCGGACCCACTCCGACGTGCCACACGCGCGGTTCGACGCGACGTACGAGCCGACGAGCGAGGCGTTCGCCGCCGAACCGGGGTCGCTCGACGCCTTCCTCGTGGAGAACTACCGCTTCTACGCCGCGGGGGACCGGCTGTACCGCGGTGAGATCGCTCACGAGCCGTGGACGCTGCGGGAGGCGACCGTCGACTGCCGGACGAACACGCTGTTCGAGGCGAACGGGTTCGCTCGGCCCGACGGCGACCCGATCGTTCGCTACGCGGAGCCGATCGACGTGGGCGCAGACCGGATCCGATCGGTCCGCTGAGTTCGCCCCCGGAAGACGGATGCTCCTCCGAAACGACTCGCCTGAAACGGCCGCCTTCCGGCCGATAGTGGGAGTCAGTGTTCCAGAACGGTCGTCTGGGTATGAGGTAAATCCGGGTGTCGCTCGCGGCTGTTTATAAGTGACCGACTGCTCTGCGGTGGACCGCTTAAGAGCCCCACTCGACGACGGATCGACGGCGATCGATCCCCGCCGATTTCGCCCGGACTTATACGTCGGCGCCGACAACCACGGCGCATGACACTCGGACGCGCGCCGGGGGTGCGTCGATGACGACACAGACGCTCCACCCCCGCGTTCAGGTCGTGTGGGTCCTCCGTGCGGTTCTCACTGCCGCGGTGTTGACGGTGCCGTTCGCCGGCGCCGTCTACTTCAATCGGCTCCCGGAGTGGGCACCGGTCGCCGCGGGCGCGGTCTTCCTCGTGCTCGGTGTGGGTCACGCGATCCTCCGGTACCGTCGCTGGAGCTACGAGATCCGAGAGGACGCGCTCTACCTCGACCGTGGCGTGGTCACGCAGGTCCGGACGACGGTCCCGCTGGTGCGGATTCAGCACGTCGACTCGCGGCGGGGTCCCGTCGAGCGCGGCGTCGGGCTCGCCTCCTGTGTGGTGTACACGGCCGGCTCTCGCGGCGCGGACGTTCGGATTCCCGGGCTCACGCCCGACGGAGCGAGCGACCTCCGCGAGGAGCTGAAGCGACTGGCGATCCGCGCGGACGGGGAGGACGCGGTGTGAAACTCGCGCCCCAGTCGGTCCCGTACCGCGCGCTCCAGAAGGTGTCGGGGTTCGTCGTGATCGCCTTCTTCATCGTGAACAGCAACGACTGGGGCCTCCCCGTGGCGGCTGCCGTCGGCGGCACGATCCTCCTCGCTGCGCTCGCGTACGAGGCCGCGTACTACCGGCGGTTCGACTACGAGCTGACCGAGGACACCCTCGACATCTCCTCCGGCGTGATCTCGCGGCGCGAGCGGGAGATCCCCTACCGTCGGATCCAGAACGTCGACGTGAGCCGAAGCGTGATACAGCGGGCGCTCGGCGTCGCCGCAGTCGATCTGGAGACCGCCGGCGGCTCCAGCACGGAAGGGTCGATCCGCTTTGTCACCCCCGACGAGGCGACCCGGATCCAGCGCGAAGTCCAGCGCCGCAAGTCGGCTGCCTCCGGCGAAGAGCCGGACGGCGAAAGCGGGGACCGATCGGAAACCGGATCGGGAGCGAAGTCGGGCGGCGTCGGCCCCGCCGAGGAGGAGCTGTTCGCGATCTCTCCGGGCGAGCTCGCCTTAGTGGGGGCGCTGTCGTTCGACGGTCGGCTCATCGGGCTGTTGGCCTTTTTAAGTTCGGGGTCGGTTCCGGTGCTCTCGAGCTTCATTCCGGACGCGTCGGCGGTCGCGCTCACCGCGACCGCGATCGTCGGCGTCGGCGGGCTGTTCCTCGTGTCGTGGGTGATCGGCGCGGGGCTCGCCTTCTCGAACTACTACGGGTTCCGCCTCTCCCGCGCCGGCGACGAACTCCGGTATGAGCGCGGATTGTTCCGTCGATACAGCGGCTCGATCCCGACTGCGAAGGTGCAGGCGCTCCGGCTCACCGACAACCCCGCCAAGCGGGCGCTCGGCTACGCCAGCCTCTCCATCGAGACCGCCGGCTACGCCCCCGGACAGGGCGGCGAACAGGGAAGCCAGGCAGCCGTCCCGATCGCGACGACCGATCGGGTGTACCGGCTGGCGCGCGAGGTCGAGTCGTTCGGCGACCCGCGTTTCAGCCGCCCGCCGAAGCGGATCCGGTGGCGCTACGCGTTCCGGTACACCATCGTTGTCGGCGTCCTCGTTGCGATCGCGTTCGGGATCGACTGGTACCTCAACGCCGGCCTGCCGTGGTACGCCCCGGCCGCGCTCATGCTCGCCGTGCCGCCGGCGGCCCACCTGAAGTGGAAGCACCGCGGCTACTGGCTCGGCGAGGACCACCTCCTCACCCGCAACGGGTTCTGGAGCCGCACCGTGACCGTCGTCCCGTACTACCGGATCCAGAACGTCATCGACAGTCGGACGATCTTCCAGCGCCGCTGGGACGTTGCGACGATCGTCGCTGACACCGCCGGAAGCAGCTCCATCGCCGGCAACGACGCCGCCGCCGTCGACTTCGCGACCGAGGAGGCGGTCGACCTCCGTGGGACTCTCCGGGAGCGGCTCCGGGTCGCGGTCGCGGAGCGACGGGACCTTGAAGACCCGTTCGAGTGGTTCGACGGCGACGTGGAGGGTTCAAGCGAGACCGACGAGCCGACCGGTGAGGGCGGCGAAGCGCCCGCGAACGAAGACGACGAAAGCCCGTCGGAGATTCCGGACGACGGCGTGGTCCGGCCCGACTTCTCGGGGAGCGATCGCGACTACTCTCAGCCGGCCGAGCGGATCGACACCGGGGAGTACGCGGTTGACCGCAACCCCTCGGACATTCACGACACGAACCGGAGCGAAGACGAAGAGCAGGCGGAAAACGACAAAGCGGACGCCGAGAGCGACGGAGACGGCGGTGACGAGACCGGGACTGAGTCGGACGACACCGAGAAATAGGGTGTTGCTTGCGTCGCCCGCACCTCCCGTGCCACCCTCGCCACCCTACTCGTCGAGGAGCTGTTGGGCGATCGTGTTTCGCAGGACCTCGCTGGTCCCCTCGTAGATCTCCGACAGCTTCGCGTCGCGGTAGAAGCGCTCCGCGGGGAAGTCCTTCGTGTAGCCGTAGCCGCCGTGGATCTGGATCCCCTCGTTGGCGACTTCCCGGGAGATCTCGGAGGCGTACAGCTTCGCCTGCGCGGCCTCCTTGATGTAGTCGTCGTCGCGCATCTTCAGGTCGGCCGCCTCGTGCATCAACAGCTCCGCGGCTCGGGCCTTGGTGTCCATGTCGGCGAGCTTGTGCTGGATCGCCTGGAAGTCGGCGATGGGACCGTTGAACTGCTCGCGCTCCTGCGCGTACGACGTGGCCTCGTCGAGCGCCGCCCGCGCGATCCCGACCGAGCGCGCTGCGATGGTGATCCGGCCGCCGTTGAGCGTTTTTAAGGCCTGCACGAACCCCTCGCCCTCCTCGCCGAGGCGACGCTCCTCGGGGATCCACATGTCGTCGAAGCGGAGTTCGGCGGTCGGACACCCCTTGTCACCGAGCTTGTCCTCCGTGCCCTCCACGATGAAGCCGTCGTCCTCCTCCGGCCGGACGACGAACGAGGAGATCCCCTTCCGCCCCGCGTCGGGGTCGGTCTTCGCGAACAGCGTGACCGTGTCGGCGACGGAGCCGTTCGAGATCCAGAGCTTGCCGCCGTTGACGAGGTAGCCGTCGCCGTCGCGCTCCGCGGCGACGCCGCTCCCTTCCGAGGCGCCCTGCGCCTCTCGCTCCGCGGTGGTCGACATCGCCGGTACGTCCGAGCCCGCCTCGGCCTCAGAGAGCGCGAAGGCGCCGATGTCCTCGCCGGTGTTGAGCGCGGTGAGGTACTCTCCCTTCTGCGATTCGTCGCCGAACTCGTACAGCATGTTGCCCGCGAGCGACGTGTGAGCGGCGACGACCGTGCCGAGCCCGCCGGAGCCGCGCGCGATCTCCGCGAGCCCGATCGCGTAGCTGTGGTAGTCGAGCCCGGCGCCCTCGTACTCCACCGGGAAGGGCATCCCCATGAGCCCCAACTCGGCCATCTCGTCGATCAGGTCGGCCGGGAACTCGTCGGTCTCGTCGATCTCGGCGGCGCGCGGAACGACCTCCTCGTCGACGAACTCCGCGACTGTGTCCCGGATCTGACGCTGCTCTCCGGAGAGAGTGAAGTCCATGCGTGTCGCTGTCCGCACGGAAACTTAGCCGTTTTCACACGGTTGTACACGGGCCCGGTGTTGGGTAGAGTGGAGAGCGGAGAGAAACAGACATCGCGGAGCCACGACCGCTCCCGCGAACCCTCCGGTCGTTCCACGAGGCTTTTTATGCGTTGTAACGTAACTGTCCGTAACCGAATGAGCGGACGAGAACACGGTCCCGTCGAGCCCGACCTCGACTGGTGTCACGAGGCGGTGCAAGGCGTCTCCCGGACCTTCGCGCTAACGGTCGACGTGTTAGAGGAGCCGATGGCCTCACACATCTGTGTGGGGTATCTCCTCTGTCGAGTCGCCGATACCGTCGAAGATGCCGGACACATTCCCCCTGAAGCCCAAAGCGATGTGTTGCGAACGTATCGGCGCGCGATCGACCCCGACGACGACACCGAGATCGCGGCGTTCCGGGACGCGGTCGACGAGTGGCTCCCGGCGCCCGCAGAGCGCAACGACGACTGGGACGTCGTCGCCGAGGTGCCGACGATCGCGGCGACGTTCGCGGAGTTCGATCCCGAGGCGCGGGAGGCGATCGTGCCGCCCGTGTTGGAGATGGTCGACGGGATGGCGATGTTCGTCGACCGCCACGCCACCGAGGGCGGGCTCCGTATCGACGACCGCGACGAGCTCGAACAGTACTGCTACTACGCCGCCGGCACGGTCGGGAACCTCATCACGAACCTGCTCATCCGCGGTGACGTCACCGAGGACCGCGCGCGGCGCCTCCGGGACACCGCCGAGGAGTTCGGCCTCCTCCTCCAGCTCGTGAACGTCTCGAAGGACGTGTACGACGACTACACTGAGGAGAACAACGTCTACCTCCCCGCGGAGTGGCTCGCCGACGAGGGGGTCGATCAGGAACGGGTCATCGACCCGGAGAACCGGGAATCGTCCGCTCGCGTCGTCGGCCGGACCGCCGAGTACGCCCGATCGTTCCTCGACGACGCGCAGGCGTACTTAGAGACGATGCCGCTCTCGAACGGGAACACGATGGAGGCGTGGACCGTCCCGTACCTGCTCGCGGTCGGCACCCTCCGCGAGCTCAGCTCCCGGCCCGAGGACGCGCTCACCGAGACCGGCGTGAAAATCTCTCGACAGGAGGTGTTCGCGGTGATGGCCGTCGCGGGCGACGCCGGCCGCGGCTCCCTCGCGGACCTGCGGCAGACGATCGCGCGCACTCCCTTCCACCGGGCCGTCGAACCCGCGGACTGATCGGCGTTCTCCTTCTCGCCAGCTACAACTGCGAGCGCGCCCTCGCGACCGCCGGGACCCGCACTCCGATCGTCTCGGCAAGCGCCTCAGTCGCGCTCAACAGCCACTCCGCGCGCTCGACGCGGGAGTCGAGATCGCCCGGACCGAGCCGGTAGGACTCCACCAGCTCCTCGACGGTCGCGCCCCCGATCCACTCGTCGAGGATCCGCGCCGTCTTTACCGACTCCAACCACGCTTCGAAGTCGTCCGTCTCGTCCATCGCCGTCGTCAGCGTCCCCGCGTTCGCCCGCGCGAACCGGTAGATTTCGGCGCGCTCCGCGTTACCGAGGTAGGTGTCCTGCATGTCGGGCGTGTCGCAGATCACCTCGAAGACGGTGAGCGTCGTCGCGTTGGACATTCCCGCCGCGGTCCGGAGCCCGGAGACGATCCGTTCGGCCGTTTCCGGTCTGACGTACTGCCTCGAGGCCGTCTTCCCGACGGGTGTGGCGACCAGCCGGTACGCATCGACGCCGCCCGTCCCCGTCTCTCGGCGGACCAACCCGGCCGCAACGAGATCGTCGACCGCGTCAGCGATGGCGTCTGCCAGCCCACCGGCGCCCGCTTCCCGGGCGTAGAACGTCCCCTCGAACACGTCGAGGATCTCCGTCTCGGTCTCGGCGAACCCGGTCGCGACCGCCGAGAGAACGTGCGTCCGGAGCGACGCCGGGTCGGCAAGCGTCGACTCGACCGCCTCCGGCTCCCCATCGATGTACCGTTCGACGAGTTCGGTCTCGGTGTCCGCGTCGCCGACGAGGACGGCTTCGCCGTACGGGTCCAGTCCGGGGCGCCCGGCGCGGCCGCACATTTGGTGAACCTCGAGCGTGGGGAGCCACTCCATCGCCGACCCCGCGTATCGCTTCTGGTCGCGGACCACGACCCGCCGCGCGGGGACGTTGACGCCGGCGGCCAGCGTCGGGGTCGCGCAGATACAGGCGAGTTCGCGGTCGCGGAACGCCTCCTCGACGACCGCCCGGTGGCCGGCCCGGAGCCCGGCGTGATGGAACGCCACGCCAGACCGCAGGCAGTCGGCCAACTGTCGGCCGGTGGCGGTACCGTCCACGTCGGCGGCCTCGTCGCTCGCGGCCGCGGCGGCTGACTCGACCCCCAGCCGCTCGGCGAGGCCGTCGTCAGCGAGCCGCTCGGCCAGCGCAGCCGCCTCTCTCCGCGACCGGACGAACGCGAGACACTGACCGCCCCCATCGACTGCGTCGGCGACGAGGGCGGCGGTGGCCTCGGTGTCGTCGGGGGTCTCCTCCGCGTCGTCTCCCGCGTCCACCGTCACCGCCGTCTCGTCGTCGAACGTCACGTCTCCGTCCACCGCGACGCCGGTCCGGAGGTCGACGGGGCGCCACTCGGACTCCACGAGAGTCGCATCCAGCCACTCCGCGATCGCCTCCGGGTTGTCGACGGTCGCGGACAGCGCGACGACCTGTAGCTCGGGGTTCCGCCGACGGAGCGTCGCAAGGGTCACTTCGAGGGTCGGGCCGCGACGCTGCGCGCCGAGGAGGTGAACCTCGTCGACCGCGACGCAGGCGAGGTCGTCGACCCACGGCGCGCCGTTGCGGATCGCGGAGTCGACCTTCTCGCTCGTGGCGACCACCACGTCGTTGCCCGCGAGCGCCTCGCCCGTCGCGTTGAAATCTCCCGTCGAGATGGCGGCGTCGACGCCCGGCAGCGCCGCGAACGCCTCGTACTTCTCTCGGGCGAGCGCGCGGAGCGGGCAGACGTACAGTCCGGGGCCCTCAGCCGTCAGCAGTGCCAACTCGGCGATGAACGTCTTTCCGGATGCGGTCGGCACCGCGGCGACGACGTTCCCGCCCTCACAGACGCCAGCGTCGACCGCGGCCGCCTGCGGCGGGTACAGCTCGCGGATCCCTTGGTCGGCGAAGTGATCGACGAACCGCTCCGACAGCGGGAGGTCGCGAACGCGCATTTGATTTGCTCGTTCGACGGGATCGCACTTAAAAAGTCGCGCGGGGGTCGGTCACTGCTCGGAATCGACGTCGATATCGGCATCGTCGCCGGCGTCGAACTCCTGGAACATCTTCTCGAAGTCGTCGTCTTCCTCGGTCACCGCCTCCAGCGACTGGTCGGCTTCCGACCGGAGGTCGGCGATCCGGTCAGTGAGCTCTTGGTACTCCGTGTTGTCAGCGAGCTCGGTCGCGCTCTTCTCGGTCTCGAGCATCGCTTTCTTCGAGGTCAGCGAGAACAGGTCCTGCATTTCGGCGTCGTACTCGCCGCGGCGGAGCAGACCCTCGACCGTCTCACGGAGGGTATCGCTGGTGACCGGCTTCACGAGGTAGTCGTCGAAGCCCATCTCGAGGATGTCGAAGTCGGGCTCGACCGCGGTCACCATCGCTACGCGGCAGTCGATGCCGCGATCGCGAACTTCGACGAGGACCTCGTCGCCGGACAGTCCCGGCATCCGGCGGTCCAACAGGATCGCGTCGACCTCGTTGTTGGCGTCGTCGAGTTCGTCTAACGCCTCCTGGCCGCCGTACGCGGTCCGAACGCGATACTCGTCGCCGAGCCAGGCGGCGTACAGGTCAGCCAGGTCTGCTTCGTCCTCCACCACGAGGACCAGCGGCGGTTGCTCACTCATGGATTCTCGGAGCGACGACGTGTTCGCTCACACATTTTGTCTCTGCGCGGAGTATATTAAAATACCTCTTCGGGACCACGACACCAGTTCCGATATCGGGTTGACTCCGCCCGGGGATCGACTCGGAGTTCCGAACCAGCCAACTATCGCCGCGTCACTCGTTCGGGCTGTAGTTCGGCGCCTCGTCGGTGATCATCACGTCGTGCGGGTGCCCCTCCGTCTGGCCGGCGCTGGAGACGCGAACGAACTCCGCGCGGTCGTGGAGCTCCGTGATCGTTCCGGCGCCCACGTACCCCATCCCGGAGCACATCCCGCCCGTGAGCTGGTGGAGCTCGGAGGCGAGACTCCCTTTGTAGGGGGTCGCCGCCTCGACGCCCTCCGGGACGAACTCCTCGTCTTCGTCCTCCTCCTTGAGATAGCGGTCGCCGCCGCCGGACTTCATCGCGCCGACCGAGCCCATTCCGCGGTACTGCTTGTACTTTTTCCCCTGCATCGTGATGACTCGGCCGGGCGCCTCGTCGGTGCCGGCGAAGTAGGACCCGAGCATCACTGCGCTCGCGCCCGCGGCGAGCGCCTTGATCGCGTCGCCGGAGTAGCGGATCCCGCCGTCGGCGATCACCGGGACGCCGTGTTCGGCGGCCACGTCGGCCACCTGCGAGACGGCGGTCATCTGGGGCATCCCCGCGCCGCTCACAACGCGGGTAGTGCAGATCGACCCCGGGCCGATACCGACCTTCAGCCCGTCTGCGAAGTCGACGGCGGCCTCGGCGGCCTCCTGCGTCCCGACGTTGCCGACGACCACGTCGGCGTCAACGGTCTCTTTGATCGCCCGCGCCGAGTCGAGGACGTTGAGGTTGTGCGCGTGTGCGCAGTCGATGAAGATCACGTCGACGTCCGCCCCGTCGGCCGCGACGGCGCGCTCCTCTTCGAAGGGACCGACCGCGACGCCCGCGAGCAGCCGACCATGCTCGTCGCGGGCGGCCTCTTCGTGCTCGCGACGCTGGAGGATTCCCTGCATCGTGACAAGGCCGACGAGCCCGTCGTCCCCGTCGACGAGTGGGACGCGTTCGATCTTGTGGTCGTACATCAGCTCCAACGCTTCGCGGGCCTCGACGTCTTCGGGGGCCGTGATCACCTCGTCGGTCATGGCCTCGCGGACGGCGTCGTCCTCGCCGACTTCCAGGTACGGCCGGATGTCGGTGCCCGAGATGATCCCGAGAACCGTGTCGTCCTCGTCGACGACCGGGGCGCCCGAGACGCCCTGACGCTCCATCACGGCGTCGGCCTCGCGGACGGTGTCGTCGGGCGAGACGGTCACGACGTCTTCGCGGCGGATGACGAGTTCGTGCGCGCGCTTGACGCGCTCGACCTCTTCGGCCGTCTCCTCGACGGTCATGTTGCGATGCAGGACGCCGAGCCCGCCCTCGCGAGCCATCGCAATCGCCAGGTCGCTCTCGGTGACGGTGTCCATCGCCGCCGAGAGTATCGGAACGGTGAGTTCGACGTTCCTCGAGACGCGCGCGGAGAGGTCGGCGTCGTCTGGCTCGACCCGACTTTCTTTGGGTTTTAAGAGTACGTCGTCGAAGGTCAACGCTTCCGGAACATCGAGTTTTGCCGAGAATCGGCCGGAGTCTGTCGCCATATAAACCGTCATGAGTGGCCGATAAAAAGCGTTGCGAGACAGCATAGACGTGTACGTCGTTGTCATCCATATTCACGTTATTTGCAGTATCATGGATCATTTCCTGGCCGGCGTCGGTTTGTGTACGAATGTCAGTGTTCAGAGTCACGGTCGACTCAACACAGATATCCGCCGACAAGCAGCAATCGAGTCGGCCATCGAAAGCGGCGCCGCTCCGAGGAATTGCCACCCGTTTCGCGGTTCGGTCGACATATTTAGGAGGTCGGTATAAATGCCGTGTCCCGATCTCTCGATCCGTGCGGGCACGCCTCACACAACCTTTAACGCAACCGAAACAGATATATTAGGTATGGACTCCGACAGTCCCGTGAACGCGCGCATCGCCGGCCAGCCGATTCTCCACCTCGGCGCCCGCTTTACAGCCGGCAATTCGCGCAATCGCTTTACATGGGCTCGTCGGGCCGCTCGCGGATTCGACTCCGCATGCCGGGCCCTCGGCTATCGCCGGTCGCCCGCTTCCTACCGTGTACCCGTCGGTCAGGGTCATCGCCCCTGAATGAGCGTCTCTCGTCACCCGATTGCGCTCCGATTGGAGCAGCGAGTCGGGAGCGCGACGAAGTTGCTCGCGACCGTGATGGTGCTGCCGCTCGTCGACGGAATCTTCCCCGCCTTAGTCGTCGCCGGCGTTCTGACGACCGCAACGGGCGTGATCGAGACGGGGATACTCATCTTCGGCGGCTCTGCGACCGCCGCGGTGATACTCGCGGAGATGGACGGTACCCGCCGACAGATGGCCGGATCTGTGCTGCTGATCGGCGCGATTGTCGTTCCGATCGCGGCGCTGGAAGCCGCCTTCGCCCCCACGTTCAGAGCGTTCCTGAACCTTCCCGTCTTCGAGCGCTTCGCCGGGCTGGTGATCCTCACGATCGCCGCCAAGACCGCGAGTTCGGAGATCGGCGAGTATCTGCCCAGCCCCGGCGTCATCATTTCGCTCGGGCTCGTCGCCAGCTTCGATCCGAGCGGCTTCGCGATGCGCCGGAGCGAGATGATGTCGCCGGAGTATGTTCTCAATGGCGCTGCCGCGGCCGGCGTCGGCGTCGCGTTCGCGTTGGCGATCGCGCTGCTGTCGCCGCATCTGCGCGGACGCGTCGACATCGACCGGTTCCGGTTCGGCTCGGCCGTCGCGCTGGGCGTGCTCGCGCTGCCGATCCTGCTCGGCCCGTTCGACATCATGCAGACCGAGGTCCCTATCGCGCTGGCGGTACTCGCGGTGACGACCTTGTTCGCCTACGATCCCAACGCTGGGCCGGCCGGGGACACCGCGGACGAGACCGCCGGGGACGACCCCGACGATGGCGATGGCGCCGGAGGCGGCGCTGACGCCGTCGATGAGACCAGTGCCGACAACGATGACGCAGCAGACGACGGCGGAGACTCGGACCCGACCGAACCGCCGCTCGACGCGCCGACCGCGCCCGGCCCTATCGTCGACGACGACGTGGCCGTCATTGCCAACGGCGGCGATCCCGGCGCAAGCGAAGGAGGAGACGACACGGATCCCTTCGCGGATGACGACTCTCGGGCGCCCTGGCTGTAAGAGTTGTCGAGGTCGGGAAGGCGGTCGGCCGGCCGCCCCGCCTCATATGTCGCCGGGGTTTAGGTGCTCGGCCGTATACGACTGGTATGTCAAATCGCGTCGTGCAGGGGCGGATGGTGACGCCGAAGAAGCTCGCAGAGCTTGTCGAGGGCGAGTCGGTGCTCGAAGCCGAGTCGATCGCGGATGCCGACCGCGACTGCCCCGAGTGTGGGGGCGACGTCATTTCCGTCGGTTACATGCCGAGCGTGACGGAGTTCGTGACCGGCTACAAGTGCCAGGAGTGCGACTGGAGCGCCGACGACCGGGAGGAGTGAACCCGCGGCGTCGTCGGAACGCTCTTCCACATCGTTCCGCCGTCACGTCGCCCGATCGCTTGCGATCGAAACCCCTTTATCTGCGTTTCGGCAATCACCTGATGCGAGATCACGCGGGGCTGTGGCCAAGCCAGGCATGGCGACTGACTCCAGAGGCTTGCGCCCGGGACGACACTCCAGACTGATATACCGAGCGGCCGACTGATCATCGGTCGTGTTGACGACCCTCTGGAGTTCCGAGGCGCACCGGAGATATCAGTCGATCGGGGGTTCAAATCCCTCCGGCCCCATTACCTTGTTCCTCAACCGCTGAGCGTGGAGTTTCTCGACGAAGCGGCAGAGGAGTTTGCCAATTCGTAGATGCAGGTCGTTGCTGATACCTCGGCCCTCGTGAGTCTCGGAGTCGTGGTCGACGAACTAGCGGAGACCGCGGCCTACGACGACGCGTCCGGACGCGCCGCGAAGGCGGTTCTCGACCGCCGTGATCAGTTTGTGGTTCGTGACGTCGACCTCGATGAGGCGTTTCCACTAGATGACGGTGAGAACGCCGCCGTTCGACTGGCGAACGACATCGAAACGACACAGTTCTACTGTGACGAATTCAATCGACTGGCGCTTATCCACGCGTCGCTAACCACTGCACGACTAGTCACGTCACCGATTTTACTGATGGTGGGCTGAATCACCTGTGAGAACACGTCTGTGAATGTATCGCTGTAGATTCTGCCAGATCTCGGGACTGTTCACGCGGCCCTGCTATATACAGCGCGCGAATGTGTCATGAGCGGCTGGCCGACTCCCGTTGAGAAATAATGCTCAGTACTGGGCACGTAGACATCAAAAGATGTTAGAAGTAGTATACAATCGCATATAGAGCGAGAATTCCGCCAAATAGAACAGTCCCTTCTGCCCCGATCTCTGCTGATAGTTGTAGCAGTTCTCCTATTGCTGTGGTACTTTTGCCCGTTCTCAATTGGATAGGGAACATGTGAATATCAACACACGGTTGCGGTGTCTGCTGGGCCTGCCGTGTCGTCTAGTGTACGAATGTCACTACTCAGCCGGACCTGTTTATATCATTTCATTAGCACCACGTTAGATATTATAAATAATTTATACTATCTACTAAAACCTTAAAATATAGTACTTATACTACTGCTTACGAAGAATTAACTTCATACAGAACAAGAAATACGTAATGGGCGAAGGAGATCTGAGTCGAGACTTAGGGCTATATTCAGCAGTGACGCTAAGCATGGGGGCAATGATCGGTGGCGGGATCTTTGTTCTCCCTGCCATCGGCTACAAGAAGGCAGGACCAGCAATCATCGTTGCCTACCTACTAGCTGGGTTAATTGTCCTCCCAAATGCACTCTCAAAGGCGGAGATGGCGACAGCGATGCCGGAGGATGGTGGCACCTATATCTATATTGACCGAGCGATGGGTCCGCTGTTTGGCACGATTGCAGGTATCGGCGTCTGGTTCTCCCTTGTATTCAAAAGTGCGTTCGCGCTTGTTGGTCTCGGTGCATACCTGTTATTGCTCGTGAGTATTCCGGCTACCCTCGTGAAAGTGGTTGCACTGGTTCTCGGGGCTACTGTCATCTTACTCAATATCGTCGGGACCGAAAAAAGCGGTCAGGTACAGGGTATCTTGGTAACGCTCGTCGTACTCGTGCTTGGGGCCTACATCGTCGGTGGAGTTGGAACCGCAGAGTCAGTTCAGTATGCGCCGTTTGTCACCCACGGAATCGGGGGGATTGCCACCGCCACTGCTTTCGTCTTCGTCTCGTATGCTGGGATCGGAGAAGTCGCCTCTGTTGCCGAAGAGATCACTGAGCCTGGCCGGAACATCCCGCGTGCAATGCTCATTTCTATTGGAGTAATGATGGTGATTTACACCGCCGTAGTGGGCGTTATCGTTGGCATTGTGCCAGCCGAGACACTCATTCACGGCGGCCCGGACGGTGGCACCTCACTCACTCCGATGGCTGACAGTGCCGAGAGAGTGTTCGGTGGTGTAGGTGTCACAGTGATCGCTGTTACCGCCGTGCTTGCACTTACTAGCATGGCGAATGCGGGCGTTTTAGGAACGTCTCGGTTCCTCCTTGCGATGAGTCGCGACTCGCTTTTGCCTGAGCAGGTCGGCCAGATCAACTCCCGATTTTTAACCCCAGTAAACGCCGTTCTCGTGACTGGTGCGGTGTTGCTCGCGCTCATCGCGTTTGTTCCAGTTGTCAACCTTGCAAAGTTGGCTAGTGCCTTTCTTATCCTCGTCTTCTCCTTAGAAAATCTCTCTGTGATTATCTTTCGGGAGGCCGAGATCGACTTCTATGACCCTGACTTTCGCTCTCCCGGATACCCGGTGGTACAGATTCTCGGCATGATCGGTGGTGTCATATTAATCATCCAGATGGGACTACTCTCAATCATGGGTGCGATTGGAATCAGTATTGGAAGCGCTGTCTGGTACTTCGCTTATGCGCGCTCACATACTGACCGTACCGGCGTATTAGCAACGTACTTCGACGGTGACTCAGATTTGTCGGAACCACCGGATGAGGCTACCATCAACTCAAAGCCGGAAGAAGACTAAGAACGACCAACGGGCGGGATACTCTGTACTCTTATGCTTGGGAGTGTCTTGAAATGGCACGACTGAGCGGGATTGCTAACCCCTCTGACCCACTACCTCATCGCGATAGACTGAACACAGAGACAGTAGTCCGCCGCTCCTCCTGGGCCGATATCTATGGCACCGCGCGACGTGTCTCGGGCGGAGGGCAGGTCCGACCGCCGTCAGTCACGACTTACAACACGTCGCCGATCCGCACCGGCTCGCCGTCGAGATCGGGCTTCTCCGCGACGATCTGTAACACCTCGTGATCGGTGACGTCGCGGTACCCCTTGCCGGTCGCCTCCTCGATCAGGTCCTTCTCGAGATCGAACTCGGTGCCCTCGTAGACGACGGCGACGCCGTCGTCGGTGAACGTCAGATCGGTACTCATAGGGATCGGTAGGCCGCGACCGGATAAAAGGGGCGTGACACGGCTGCGATCGACCCGAACACTGCTCTCCCGCGTTCGAGGGTGGGCGCCTACTCGTCGTCTTCGTCGTCTTTCATCTCCGAGAGTCGGCCGACGAGGTCGTCGGTCGACGCGCCGCCCTCGATGGAGACCTCACCGTCGTGGTCGTTCTCGTGGACGTTCACGGCGCTGTCGTCGTCGGTGTCCACGTCTTGGTCCTTCTGCTCGCTTTCGTCGTACGATCCGAATCCCATGTATGAACCTTCAGCGCCGGCCTGAAAAGGGTAGTGACACTGCGGTGGTTCGACAACGAGCCGCACACTTTACCGCAGCAACCGCCCCGCACCCGTCCGACGAGCGTCGGACAACCCCACACGGTTTATACGGGCGGAGGGAGTTCTCCCGGTGTGTCGCTGAGGGGAGGCGGTCCGATAGAGAAGCTCGCTGTCCCGTCCGGGACGACCGTCGAGGAGCACGACCTCGTCACCGACGGCGACGTGCTCGTCGGCGGCCAGTCGACCGTGGAGTTCGGGCTCCGCGGGCGAAACGTCGCGCTCGGCGAGCGTGTGAACGTCGAAAACGACATCGAAGCCGAGGGCGACTGCCGGCTCGACACGTGGTGTTCCGTCGACGGCAACGTCCTCGTCGGCGAGGACGCGTACCTCGGCGAGCGGGTGACCGTCACGGGCCGATTGATGGTCTCCGGCGACCTCGACATCGGCGACGACGTGACGATCGAAGAGGGGTTCGAGGCGAACGGGTGGATCGTCATCCGGAACCCCGTCCCCGCCCTCGTCTTCTACTTCATCGTCCTCTCTCAGCTCCTGCGGCTCGGCGAGACCGACGCGGCCGACGATCTCGCGGAGGCGCTCGCCGACGGCGACGACGTTCGCGACCCCCTGTTGGTCCCGCGCGGCGCCGAGATTTCCGACGACGCGTGGCGCGTCTCGACGCCCGCGACCGTCGGCGACGACTGCCGGCTCCACGGCAACCTCCGCGCGGAGTCGATCCGCGTCGGCGAGCGCAACGAGGTGTTCGGCTCTCTGCGCGCCCGCGAGGGGATCACGGTCGGCGCGGACACGACGATACACGGGGACGTCACCACCCGCGGCGGAACGGTCACCGTGAAGGCCGGCGCACGGGTGCTCGGCGACGTTTCCGCCGGCGACCTCGTCGTCCACGACGGCGCGGAGATCGACGGCACCCTCCGCGCCCGCGGCGAGATGAAGCTCGTTCAGGAGACGGACGACGCCGACGAAGGCACGGACGGTGACGATGCCGACGAAGGCGAGGAGAGCTCTGAGAGCGACGATACCGACGAGAACGGGGAGGAGAGCGATGACGACGGTGAGAGCGATAACGTGAATGTCGACGATGCGTCTGACTCCTCTTCGTCGGAGAGCGCGGAACCCTCGGACGACGAGGAATCGGACTCGGAAACGACGGACGACGAACAGGCCGACGACGACCCGGCGACTGAAACGGGCGAAGCGGACAAAACCGCTCGCGAGGCCGGGTCCGACTCCGGAAGTGAGCGTCGCGACTCTGCGGAGTCCGATGCTGACGGATCCGGCGCCGGGGACTCTGCCACTGAAGAACCCGCCGCCGAGGAATCCGCCACCGAGGAATCGGACTCCGAAGGATCCGATACTGAGGGCTCGCCAGCCGACGGGAGAGACGCAGAAGAGACCGACACCGAAGAACGAGACGCCGACGCGGAAGCGACGTAGCCGGTGTTGTTTATAAGCGATACCGACTGAGGCTACCGCTCGGCGGTTCCGCCGACGAACACGTCCTCGTGGAGCGTCTCGGTGACGACGTCCGCGAGGGTTCGGAGGTTCTCCGTGTCCTCGCGGTTGTACGAGACGAGCGTCTCGAGCGCGTCGTCGTCGCCCCGCTCGTACTCGCGCCAGAGCCGCACGGCGTCCCGACCCGAGAGGTCCGGGCGGTCGCGCTCGATCCCGATCTCCTTCTCGATCGGTTTCAGCCCCCCGGAGAGCCCGATCCGCTTGCAGGGGTACATGAGATCGAGGTGCGGCGTGTCGATATCGATCCCGAAGGAGGTCTCTAAGAACGGCACGTCGAACCGCGCGCCGTTGAACGTCGCGAGCAGGCTGGCGTCCGCGAACTGCTCGCGGAGCCGCTCGGCGGTGAGGTCCTCGCCGGCGACCAGCGTGTTCGTCTCCCCGTCGTGGTAGAAACTCACCGTCGTCACCCGATCGCGGTGTTCGTCGAGGCCGGTCGTCTCGATGTCGAAGAAGCAGGTCTCCTCGCGGAAGTTCTCGTAGAGCCGCCAGCGCTCCCCGCTCGGGAAGGTTCGGTCGAAGTAGGCGGAGTCGCCGTCGTCGAGGTGCGTCAGCGCCTCGGCGATGAACGACTCGATCCGGT
Source organism: Halorubrum shenae (assembly GCF_051194165.1). Classification (NCBI taxonomy): domain Archaea; kingdom Methanobacteriati; phylum Methanobacteriota; class Halobacteria; order Halobacteriales; family Haloferacaceae; genus Halorubrum; species Halorubrum shenae. Next base: position 95,461 of record NZ_JBLZNI010000004.1, read on the forward strand.
CGGCGGTGGTCGAGCCGACGCCAGCGACGTCGACGGCGGGGTCGAACGACTCCCACGAGGTGACGCCCTCTCGCCAGATCCGACGCTCCGTCGTCTCGCCGACTCCCTCGACCGGGATGAAGCTGTTCTCGATGCGCATACTCGACCGCGGCGGCGCGCGGGCAAAAACCCGACGGGAGGCGGCGGCGCGATTTATACCGCCGCGGATCGAAAGATGGGACACGTATGTGCGGCCGCTACACCCTTTTCACCACCCCCGGCGATCTCGAAGCCCGATTCGACGCCGACTTCGCGGGCGCCGAGCCGAGCTACAACTGCGCGCCCGGCCAGGACCTCCCGGTGATTGCCGACGAGGACCCGACCGCCGCGACGCGGATGACGTGGGGGCTCACCCCCTCGTGGGCCGACGAGTCGTTCGACCTCATCAACGCCCGCGCGGAGACGGTCCGCGAGAAGCGGAGCTTCGCCGACGCCTTCGAGCGCCGGCGGTGTCTCGTCCCCGCGGACGGTTTCTACGAGTGGGTCGACGGAGACCGGGGATCCGGCGGGAAGACCCCCTACCGCGTCGCCTTCGAGGACGACCGCCCGTTCGCGATGGCGGGGCTCTACGAGCGGTGGGAACCGCCCGCGTCGGAGACGACGCAGACGGGGCTCGGAGCGTTCGGGGGCGGGGCGGGTGAGGACGACGACACGGACGACGAGGGCGGGCCTAGAGAGACGTTCACAATTATTACGACCGAGCCGAACGACCTCGTCGCCGACCTCCACCACCGGATGGCGGTGATTCTCGATCCGGACGAGGAAGCGACGTGGCTCCGGGGCGACCCCGACGAGGCCGCCGCGCTGCTTGACCCGTATCCGGCCGACGAACTGACGGCGCATCCGGTCTCCACGCGCGTGAACTCGCCCGGCGTCGACGCGCCCGAGTTGATCGAGCCAGTCGGCTGAACCCGACTGCAGCGCACCCAGTTTCGGGACGCTCGCTCAGCTCGCTAACGTGATGTCCAAGTACAGCATAATGATGACGCCCGCCATGAGTCCGAGCGTCGCCACGCGTTCGTACCCGCTCCTGTGCGTCTCGGGGATGATCTCGTCGGAAATGACGAACAACATCGCCCCTGCGGCGAACCCCATCGCGTACGGCAACAGCGGCTCGACCGTCGCCACGGCGACGGCCCCGAGGACCGCTAGCGGGATTTCGACGATGCCGGCCCGAATCCCGGCGACCGCGGCGTACAGTCGGCGGTCGAGGCCGGCGTTCACCGCGGCCACGGAGACGGCCAACCCCTCGGGAATGTTTTGGAGACCGATCGCGAGCATCAACGACAGCGCGCTCCCGAGCTGTGCCGGATCCCCGCCGGCTGCACCGAACCCGACGCCGACGGCTAACCCCTCAGGCATGTTGTGCAGCGTGATGGCTAGGATGAACAGGACGACGCCGGTCACCCGCTCGTCAGTGACCGGAAGCGTCTCGTTCGGCTTCGCCGCGTCCGTTCGACGGCTGCCAGTCAGCAGATAGTGCGCGTGGGGAACGAGTGCGTCCGCCCGGTCGAGAAACAGCGCGCCGATCCCCACGCCGATGAGCGTCGGAACCGGGTTTCCCCCGGAGTACTCCTCGATACCGGGAATGATGAGGCTGGTGAATGCGGCTGCGAGCATGACTCCGGCCGCGAACCCGAGCAGCCCGTTGAGGGCCCGTTCGGACGGGTTCCGCCAGACGAGGATGAGCGACGCACCGACGAGATTCAGGAGCGAGATAACGATCCCACCGACGAGTGCCTGTATCACCGGGGAGGTCCCGGCAACTCGGACAAACGCATCGGTGAGTCCAACCGCCATTGTACGCTGTTTATCGATAGGGCGCTTATAAGTATGCACATCGTTCGGACGGAATCGCCCCCGTCGTCGACGGTGCGGACAGACTGGGCCCGTTCGGTGGGTTCCGTGAACCATGCGGTTCCCGGGTAGCCAGGGTTGTTCCGGCCTGTGAGAAATGGTTTCCCCGTTCGGGCGTCGGGGCCTCTCAGCGCGCCACGAGGTCGACGACCGTCTCGTCGTCGACGACCACGTTGTACGCGCCCTCGTCGTCGTTCCAGAGCACGAGCCCGTTTTCGACGAAGACCACGGAGCCGTAGTCAGCCGTCCTGAGGTCGTCGTTGAGCACGGTCTCTCTCGTGCAGACGAGGTAGTGATCCACCGTCTGCGAGCCGTCGCCGACGCGGTAGAGGGCGTTGTCGCCGTCACTGAGATCGTGGCTGAGCTTCACCGCGAGTAGATTCACCCGATCGGTGACGTGCTCTTCGGAGTCGGCCATGCGCGCGCAGCGGCCGGCGCTCGCCCACACGTCGACTCGTCGCTTTCCGTCGGGGCGGAGGATCGCGTACGCGAACTGCACGTCGACGTTGACGAACTCGCCCGGCTCGTCGGCCGAGCCGCGCTCGGCCGCCTCGTCGAGCCGGCGCTGGAACGGGGGTATCTCGAGGTCGTCGGCCACGTCGAACGACCATCCGCCGTCAGCGGGCGTCGCGTCCGGCCAGAGTCGGAGGGTCGGCGAGTACGTCTCGACGCCGGTCTCGGGCGTCGCGACCGCGCGTTCCACCTCGCGGAGCCCCATGGCGGTGTTGCGGTCGGCGGGCGCGAACGCGACGACGCTCCCGTCGTCGGCGAGCCGGTCGAGCGCGCCCTCGACGACCGCGATTGGGTCGTCGAGCTCGGAGAGGACGTTCCCGAACACGACCAGGTCGAACTCGTCGGGGGCGTCGTCACCGCTTTTCGCTGTTTCTCCCTCGATCCCGAGGAACGATTCCGCCGTCTCCTCGTGGATCGTCGGACGGAAGTTCCGCCCCGTCTCGTCGAGCATGTGGTCAAGGACGTCGGCGGCCGCGCTCGGCTCGACGGCGTGATAGTCGACGACCGCGTCGTCGGGGAGGTAATCGTGGAGACCGAGCGCGGGCCCCCCGACGCCGGCGCCAACGTCGAGGACGCGCAGGGTCCGGTCGAGCAGCGCGTTCTCCGTGAGGTCGTCGAGGACGTACCCGATCGTCGCGTAGTACGCCGGCAGGTGGTAGATCGCGTACCCGATCGCCGCCACCCGGTCGTACGCCACGTCGTTCTCGTAGAGGTAGTCGGTCTTCAGCCGGCGCACGGCCTCCCGTAGCTCGTCGCCGGACTCCCCGCGGTGCCAGTTCGCGCCGAACTCCCCGACGAGCAGGTCCTCTAAGGCGAACGAGTACGCTTCGGGAAACGCCGCCGGCGCCCAGCCGGGCGCTCGGACGGGCTCCTCGGGGACGGGCTCGAAGGCGCCGTCCTCGCGCTCGCGCAACCGGAGGTCGAACGCCTCCTCGCGGAGCGTCTCGCGGACGACCGCCGGATGTGCGCCTCCCTCGATGTACTCCGAAATCTCCTCGGGGTCGATCGGTCTGACGTTGCGTAGGTAGTTGGCGTTGTTTCGGACGGCTGCTCTGTCTATCATGGAATCACTGGCGTCGTCGATCGGCTCACTCGTGTCGCTCCCGGCCCTCTCACTCGTGTCGCTCCCGGCCCTCTCGATCGCCGCGGGCGCGCTCGTAGAGGGCGGCGAACGCCTCCGAGTCGGCGTCGGCGATCTCGCGGGCCGCGTCGGCCACGTCGTCGGCGCCGTCGAAGGCGTGCTGGATCTCGGCGTACACCGCGGGCGCTCCCTCGGTGACGGTGTCGGCGACCTCGTCTATGGCGGCCGAGACGGGCGTGTGGAACTCCTCGCGTACGTCCTCGCCCGCGAGCCGCCAGGCGAGGACGGCCGCGTGCGCGCCGGCCTGTACCGTCTCCATCGCCTCGTCGTGCTCCGCGGCTGTCGTCTCGAACACCTCGTTGCCGCCGGCCTCGATCGCGGCCGAGACCCCCTCGATCGTCGGGCCACTCTCGTCGACGACCGCGGCGACGTTGCCGGGGACGCGCGGCGGCGCGAACAACGGGTGGTAGCTCGCGCGCTCGCACCCCGGCGCGTGCTCGCGCATTGCCGCGATCGCGTCGGTCATCTCGCCGGAGACGTCGAGGATCGCCCGCTCCGCGCGGGGGGCGTACGCCTCGATGGCGGCGGGAACCGCCGACATCGGCACCGCGAGACACACCGCGTCGTGGACGCTGTCGCCGTCGACTGGGACCGTCTCGGCGTCGCGTCCCGCGGCCGCGTCGGCGGCGACGTCGGGGTCGCGATCCGCGAAGGACACCGTCGCGTCGACCGGCAACTCGTCGGCCGACACGGTGTCGGCTACCCAGCGGCCGATCTCGCCGGCGCCCACCACGAGGATGTCCATCTGTCGTCCGTACGCAAGGGACGGGCGCCTTAAAAGGGCTCGACTCGGGCGGGCGCGTCAGGAGGGGACGTTACTCCGACGGCGATTGGCCCGTGCCGCCGCCGAGTCCGAGGAGGCCGCCGCCCGGAGCGATCGCCTTCACGGCCGGGAACAACGCCAGGGCGATGACGAGTTCGAGCCCGCCGACGGCCAGGAACGCGGGAGTGTACCCGAACAGTTCGGTGGCGCTCCCCCCGATGAGGAACCCCGCGAGGAAGCCGAGCGAGCCGAACACGTTGAACAGTCCCATCGCCGCGCCGCGGGCCTCGGGCTCGACGAGGTCCGTGACGAGCGCCATCGTCGCCGGCGCCATCAGCGCGCCGCAGACCCCGACGAGCACCATGAGCGCGGCCGCAATGGGATATATGGGTGCCACGCCGACGCCGATCGTGACGAGCCCGTAGGCGATCGACCCGGCCACGACGGGGAGAAAGCGCCCGATCCGGTCCGAAAGGGACCCGAACAACGGCTGCAGCACCGCGAAGGGAACGAAAAAGAGCGCGAGCGTCGCCCCCGCGGCCGCCGCCGAGAGGCCGAACGTCTCGGGATCCTGGAAGTAGTAGACGCCGACGAGCGCGAAGAAGCCGGCCGTGAGCCGGTCGACGAAGCCGAACGCGAGCGGGACCATGAGCCCGCGGGTCGTCCGCGCCTGCGTGAGCACGTCGCGGAAGCCCACGTCGCTCTGTGCAGCGTCTGCGCCGGTCTCGACCGACCGATCGGCGACGACTCGGTCGTCACCGAGAGCGGCGCGGTCAGCGACGACTCGGTCGTCAATAGTCAGCGCGAGGAGGCCCGCCCCTGCGAGCACCGCGGCACCGGCGTAAACGGGGTAGAAGGCGCTCACGTCGGCGAGCGCACCGCCGACGACAGACCCGACCGCCGCGCCGAGCCCGATGGCGACCCCGGCGGTCCCCATGTTGCGCCCGTTGCCGCCGCGAAGGTCCATCAGCGAGGTGATCGCCAGCGAGAAGGCGCCGATGGTGAGTGCGCCGCCGACGACCCGGACCGCGAGCGCCGCCCGGAAGCCGAACCCGAACTCGGGGACGGCAGCGAGCGCGACGTACGAGGCCGCACCTCCGAGCGCGCCGGCGACGATCAGCGGTGCCCGTCGTCCCAGCGCGTCGCTCGCAGTGCCCCAGACGACCGCGAAGGCCACGAACGCGCCGAACTCCGCGACGAGGAACCACATCCCGGCGTCGATGCCCGCGGGCGCTCCGAGCGCGACGACCAGACCCGGCACTCCCGGGTATAAGAGTACCTGCGAGATCAGCACGGCGAGCACGACGGCGCCCAGTCGCCGCCGCTCGCCGCGGTCGTCCTCCGTCATTCACTTATAAAACGGGTCGAACGGTCAAAAGGCCGACGCTCGGGTGAACCCCGATCGATACCGCGCGGTCCGCTTACAGCGCCTCGTCGATCGCCGCTGCGATCGTCTCCGCCCGATAATCTTCGACCGCCTCGCCGTTCACGAAGATCGTCGGCGTTCCCTCGACACCCATCGAAACCCCGTCGCTTCGGTCGCTCGCTGACACCTCCTCGTACGTCGCGAACTGCGCGTCGGCGATGGCGACGCACGGGTCCGCGCCGGCGGCCTCTGCGGCGTCGCCGATCGCCTCCCCGCTGTAGCTTCCCTGTGACTCGTAGGCCGCCTTGGCGAACGCGAAGAACGCCTCCGAGCCGTACTGGACGCCGACGCCGCGAGCCGCGCTGGCGACGGGGACCGCCCATCTCTCGTTGACGGGAATCGGGAAGTCCCAGTGTTCATAGCGGATCTCGCCGGAGGCGACGTACTCATCCCGGATCGTCGGGAAGTGGTCCAGCGAGTAGGTGGCGCAGTGGCCGCAGGTGAAGTCCTCGAACGCCTGCACCACCACGTCGGCCTCCGGGTCGCCGATGACGGGCCGGAACTCGGTATTCGGGTCCGCCGGCTCGGCGAGGTCGCAGTCGTACGCGCCCGTGTCGAGGGTGTTGCCACCGGTGTCGCCCCCGTCACCGCCATCGGTGCCGTCGCCGCCTCCGCCGCCGCCGAGACATCCCGCCGCGCCGACGACGCCGACCGACGCCGCACTCGCGAGCAGGGACCGCCGCGTGCGTTTCATGCGTCCGCTGGGGTCGGCGCGCACTTAACGACTCCGCGATCGGCCGTGACGCCTCGCGTCCGAACGTTTTTGCCGCCGCCTCGCAACTCTGAGGTATGAGCGATTGGGACCTCGACCTGCGCGACGCCGAAGAGCAGATGGACGAGGCGTTGGCAGCCGCCGGCGACGTCGTCCTCGGCGTTCTCGACGGGACGACAGACCCCGACGAATGGGTCCGCAGCGTCGATTACGGCAACACCCTCGTGTTGTCCGTCGAGGGCGATCTCAACGAACTCGCCGCGGGGTTCGCGCGCGACGTCAAAGACATGGGCGGCGAACTGATGCACTTCCGCGGGTTCCTCATCGTCACACCCCCCGGCGTCACGATCGACACCGACCGACTGAACGAGTAGGCTGCGCTCCGTCTCGTCAGTCGTAATCGAGCCCGCTTCCCGCAAAGACAACTACCCATCCGTTTCTCACCGTTGACAGTAGCGCAAGAGATATGTCGTCGGGGTGAGACGAGACGCGTATGAAAGCCGTCGTACTCGCTGGGGGTTACGCCACCAGACTCTGGCCGATTACCGAGACCCGACCGAAAATGTTCCTTCCGGTCGGCGAAAACACCGTCATCGACGAGATCTTCGAAGACTTCGAGGCCGACGACCGCGTCGACGAGGTGTTCGTTTCGACGAACGAACGCTTCGCCGACACGTTCGCGGCGTATCTCGACGACAGCTCGTTCGAGAAACCCACTCTCTCGGTCGAGGAAACCGTCGAAGAAGACGAGAAGTTCGGCGTCGTCGGGGCGCTCGCCCAGCTGGTCGAGCGCGAGAGCGTCGACGACGACCTCATCGTCGTCGCCGGTGACAACATGATCAGCTTCGATCTGGCCGACTTCGCCGACTTCTTCGAGAGTAAGGGGACGCCGACGCTGGCCGCCTACGACGTGGAGGACCGCGAGCGCGCGAAGTCGTACGGGCTCGTCGAGCTCGACGGCGACGAGGTCGTGAACTTCCAAGAGAAACCCGACGACCCCAAGTCGACGCTCGTCTCCATCGCGTGTTACGCGTTCCCCGCCGAGACGCTGCCTGACCTCGCGACGTATCTCGAAGACGGCAACAACCCCGACGAGCCCGGATGGTTCCTCCAGTGGCTGCAGAACCGCGGCGCGGTCCACGCCTACACCTTCGACGGCGCGTGGTTCGACATCGGCACCGCCGACAGCTACCTCGACGCCGTCGAGTACGCCTTGGATGGCGGTACGCTCGTCGACGACGACGCCACCGTCGAGAACGCCGACCTCGGCGACGTGGTCCACGTCATGTCGGGCGCGACCGTCACGGACTCGACGATCGAACGCTCGGTCGTCTTCCCGGACGCGACGATCACCGATTCGAAGATCCGCAACTCCGTACTCGACGAGGGCGTTACGCTGGAGAACGTGGACATGACCGGCGCGCTGATCGGCTCGTACACCTCGATCACCGAAGGCGACGACTTCTGAGCCCGGTCGCCGACTGCCGAGAGCGCCACCGCCGTTGCAGCCTGCTACTGCCCCGCAGCAGTCCCGGCCTGTCGATGGGTGTGGTGAAAGCAGTCGAACGTGCCGTCGTCGTCGGTGCCAGCCCCCGGACCGACCGGGTGGAAACACACCCGCTGGTACCGCTCGTTGTCGAGGAGGTTGACGACGAACCCGCCGTCATGCCGTGAGACCGACGCGTACGGGTCGCCGCAGGCGGGACAGGTTTCGGGGGGATCCTCGGGGACGTGCATAGTTGGCGTCGTAGTTGACGGACGCTACGGGCTGAGAACGCAAAACGACTCCGCCGGGCTCACGATCCGTTCCCGCTCTCGCCGCCGCCTTCGACGCCGAGCGCGTCGAACAGCTTCCGGCGGACGGCCTCCTCGGTGAGATGGAGCAGGGTGTCACGGTTCTCGCCGCTCGCCTCGATCCCGGTGAAGATGCCGAGCGGAATCTCCAGCGAGCCCTGCGTCGAGTGACCGGCGGCGTCGCCCATCTCTGAGAACGCCTCGTCGAGGACGTTGCCGATATTCAGCCGGATGTCCTTCGAGCGCGCGGCGAGGTAGATGGTGTCGTCGGCGATCCCCAACACGGCGGTGGTCGTGATCCCCTCCAGATTGAGGAGGTGTTGGGCCGCCTGCGCGAGCGCCTCGCGGTCCCGGATGAACCCGGCCGTCGAGAAGAGGTGGCTCCCCTGGACCTCGCGGTTCTGGATCGCCTCCGCGAGCACGTCCAACGTCTCGGGGCTCATCGACGGCGACTCCACCTGTTCGAGCGTGTCGTGGTTCGCGAACGGGTGCAGGTACGCGGCCGCGGTCAGGTCCGCGGGCGACGTGTCCCGCTTGAAGTCGAGCGTCTCGGCACGAATCCCGTAGAGGAGGGCGGTCGCGACCGCCTCGGTCGGCGACTGGTCGAACTCCTGGAGGTACTTCGTGAGGATCGTCGACGTCGAGGAGACGTTGGTCCGCACGTCGACGAACCGGGCGTCGAACGGGACGTCCGCCTCGAGATGGTCGATGTAGATATCGATGTCGACGTCGAAGTCGAACCCGTCCTCGGCCGATTTCGCGAGGTCGACCGCGGCCACCGTCCCGTACTCAGAGAGGCTCGGCGCCTCCGAGCGCGCAACCAGGTCGATCCCGAGCAGGTTGACGAACGCCCGATTTTCCTGGTGGCCCACGTCACCGGTGTAGAGAATGTCCGCCTCGACGCCGAACGCACCCGCGATGGCCTGCAGCGCGGTGGCCGACGCGATGGAGTCCGGCTCCGGGTTGTCGTGGGTCATGATCGCCATCCGCCCGTCATCGCCCTCGATTATCTCCGCGAGCTGGCGCGCCATGTACTCCAGTTCGCCGGTCTCTAACGACTGGAGCGCGCTGTCGGCGATCACCGTCGAAGGGTTGATTACCACGTCCGCGCCGCGCTCGCGCAGTTCGTCCTCGCTGACGGGGTCAGAGGCCCGGACGACGACGTAGTGGTCACCGCCAGTGTCGCGCACCGCCGAGACGGCCGCCTTGTTGGCCTCCACGTCACTCGCTAAGATTAACACGATGTCCCGGTCGTCGAGCGCCTCGACGACGTCCGGGTCGGCGATATCCTGCACGCGGGCATTGAGGTCCTGATCGCGGAGCGCCTCGACTCGGCTCTCGTCCCGGTCGAGGATGAGCACGTCCTTGCCGCGGCCGGTCAGGTCCTCCGCGACGGCGTGCCCGACGCTCCCACAGCCGAGGATCGCGTATCGCGTTCGCGCCGATCCGGATGCGCCACTACTCATTGGCAGTGATTTCCGCGGGACGACACTTAACGAGTGCGCTCTCGGCGCGGGGGGGCTACTACGTGGCGGCCGTTTGGGAGTCCTGCTGCCCCCGCCTGTTCGATTCGTCATCTTCCTCGTAATCGTCGCCGCCCGCCCGCCGCCGGTTGCGGACGAGGCCGATCGCGAGGATCGCCGCGCCGACGCCCCGAGCGATGAGCTCGTTCGTGATCGAGTACAGCGCGACGTCGACCCCGACCAGTCCGAAGGCGGTACTGGCCGGGAGCAACACCATTCCGGGGACCGACAGCAACACCGCGGCCGCGATGAGCGAGACGCGCGACCCGAGCCGCACGTCCGTGTGGTAGTAGCCGATGATCGCGACGCCGAGCGCGTACACGCCGGCGAACACCGCGAGGATCGGGGCGACGACCTCCGGCAGGAAGAAGCCGAGGTCGGCGAAGTCGGCACCGGTCAGGATCGCTCCCTCTCCCTCGGTCGTGCGAAGCAGGAGGATCCCGGGCGAGAACACGAAGGCGAACGGAACGAGGATCTTGTTCAGCGAGAGCAGGAACGCCTGCTTGCCGGTCGCGAACGGGTCGGACTTCGCGATTCCGGCCGCTGCGTACGCGGCGACCATCACGGGCGGCGTCACGTCCGCCATCAGTCCGAGGTACAGGACGAACAGGTGGACCGCTAAGATCGCGATCCCGAACTCCGGGAGGACGGGACCGAGAAGCACGACGATGATGATGTACATCACCGTCGTCGGCATCCCCATCCCGACGATCACGGCCGAGAGGCCTGCGAGGATCAACAGGAGGACGAGCGACCCGCCGCTCACGCTGATGATGAGCGCGCGGAGGCTGCCGCCGAGTCCGGTGATTCCGATGACGCCGGGGATGATCCCGGCGGCGGCGACCGCCACGACCACGATGGTCGCGGTCTTCGCGCCGGAGTCCATCGCCTTCAGCACGAAGGAGCCGAACTGGCCGGCTCGAGAGCCCGCGATCTCCCGACCGACCTGCTCGTCGAACCACGTCGCCGCGTCGACCACGCCGTCGTCGAGGTCCAAGAGCGGCGCATCTCCGCGGGGGTCCGCGAGCAGGAAGACGAGGCTGATCGCGGCGACGACGGTCGGCAGTGACACGGCCGCCCCTCGTAGCGCAGCCGTGGCGCCGACACCGCCCCCGCCGGCGGCCTCGGCGCCGTACAACATATCCACTGGAGTCAATCCGGTCGTGAACAGGGAGACGGCAAACAGCGTGTAGCCGGCGGCGATACCGCCGACGAGGTACGGTCCCGTCCGTTCGTTGTACGCGGCGACCATCGCGATGAGCGCCACGGTCGCGACGATCGTGAGCCACCCGGCGCGACCCACGGAGAGCCGGGCGATCACGAGGTAGTAAAGTAACAGTCCGAGGGGGACGAGGTAGAACCACCCGCGACGCATGTGGGGCCCGAGGTCGAGAAGTTGGTCGCGGTCGAGCCCGCCGATCCCGTGCTTCGCGGCCTCGAAGTGGACCATCACCCACATCCCGAAGAAGAAGGCGATGGCGGGCAGCGTCGCGGCGATGACCACGTCGCGGAACGGGGTCCCCGTGTACTCCACGATGAGGAACGCGGCCGCGCCCATCACGGGCGGGAGGATCTGCCCGCCCGAGGAGACCGACGATTCGACCGCGCCGGAGAACTCCGGCGAGTAGCCGGAGCGTTTCATCAGCGGGATCGTCAGCGCTCCGGTCGTCACCGTGTTTGCGACCGAAGACCCGGAGAGCATTCCCATGAAGCCCGAGGCGACGACGCTCGCCTTCGCGGGACCGCCCTTCCGCGTGCCCGTGATCGAGTACGCGAGATCGATGAACCACTTACCGGCACCGGACATCTCCAGGAACGCGCCGAAGAGGATGAAGATGTAGATGAACCGGACCGAGACGCCCACCGGAACGCCCAGGATCCCCTCGACCGTGTACCAGAGGTTCTGGACGATCTGGTTCCATCGGAGCTCCGACGTGGCGAACGTCTGCGCCACCGGCAGGTCCCGTGGCAGGAGATACCCGTACTTCGCGTACAGGAGGAAGACGCTCACGAGCAGCGTCAGGAGAAGACCGAGCGCTCGGCGCGTCGCCTCGAGCACCAGCAGGATCGCGAGCACGCCCATCAGGTACGCGAGACTGTACTCGGCGAGGAAGCTGACCTCTACGAGCGAGAGCCACGGGACGACCTCACCGAGCGTTCCGGCGCCGTTGAGTCCTCGCACGCGGATAATGTCCGTTATCTCGTCGTACTGGGTGACGTAGTACGCGGTGGGGAACGTCGAGAGGAGGATCAACAAGAGGTCCGACGGCGTGATCCGCGTCGACTCCTCGTCGACGAAGGCCCACCAGACCGCCCCGCGGATCCCGTCTGCCGCTCGGGTCGCCGCCGAACTGCCGACCCGCTCCCGAACTGCTGCCGGAAGCGCCCCGATTCTCCCCGTGATCGCTCCCGAACCCGTCGAGCCGGGGAACAGGAGGAACGCCATCACGAGCGCGAAGTTCACGTGAATCGCCCGAACCTGGAGTGACGCCAGCGACGCGAGTCGAACTGTGCCGAAGCCGGGGATCGTAAACTCGAAGACGAATCCCCGCGCGCCCAGCCACAGCTGGAACGCCGAAAAGAGGATACCGACGACCGCCACGGCGATCAGCGGGACCCCCGTCAGTGTGCGCCGATTATCGATTTCCTCGAATACCTGATCGGTCGCCTCGGTTCCTCCCGCGTCCGCTTCGATCCCGTCTGTTATGTTCGTCGTCACAGTTGTGTCACCTCTCTCGTGCCCCCGTCTCGCGTCAGTCTCTCCGTGCCAGCGGGCGCGACGACTACAGTCTCGGCGCAACCCGCCGTTCGATCGTGAGCTCGACCGCGCCGCCGTCACTCATCCCCGCGATGTCGTACCGCTCGCCGCCGACAATCAGGTCGTGGTCGGCGACGGTCCCCGTTTTGAGGTGCAACGGGGCGTACGATTCGGACGGGGGCTCATAGACGTACCGGCCGTCGCGCTCTGTCACGTCCGCCTGCGACGGGAGTCCCGCTCCGAAGGAGCTGAACTCCATTCGGGTCATGACCAGCGCTCCGTCTCTCGGGACGTACACGTCGCGGACGATCGTCTTTTCGACGCTGTGCGTGTACTCGATGACGACTTCCGTCTCGTCGGAGACCGGAGCCGTCACGAGCTCGGTACCGCTCTCGTCGGTCACGACGAGCGTCGGGCCGCCGGCGACGGTGTCGACCGCGCCGGCGGCGAACGCCGCTCCCGTTGCGGCCGCGAGAACCACCACGAGTGCGGCCGCGGCGAGAGCAGTTCCGCGTCGGCCTAACAGTAGTCGCGACCGGAGGGTCACGCTACTCGAAGTAGCGGGCCGCGCCCTCGTGCAGTTCGACCGACATGCCGTCCTGCGCCGAGTCGACGCTGATGAAGTCCGTTTTGATCGAGAGCTGATCGAGGTTCTCGAAGATCGCCTCAGTGACAGCCTCGACGGTGTCCGCGGAGAAGTCCGACCGAGTCGCGATCATCGCCTGGACGGAGACCGTGTCGACGTCCTCGTCGATGCCTTCGTAGGTGCCGGCGGGGATCGTGTCGTCAGCGAACCACGAGGCGTCGTCGCGGGCCGCCTGTCGCTCCTCGTCGGACATGTTGAGAATCTGCACGTCGGTCGTCGTCGCAAGCTCTTCGACCGCGCCGACGGGCCAGCCGCCGACGACGAACGCGGCGTCGACGTCGCCGTCGCGGAGCTGGTTGGCCGCCTGCGTGAAGTCGGTGTTCTGCTCGTCGAAGTCGTCGGTAGTGAGCCCGCCCGCGGATTCGAGGATCTGGAGCGCGTTCACCTGCGTCCCGCTGCCGAGGTCGCCGGTGTTGACGCGCATGCCCTCCAAGTCGGAGAGCGAGCTGATGTCCGCATCGGAGCTGATCAGGACGTGGATGGTCTCCGGGTACAGCGTCGCGACGCCGCGGAGGCTCTCTACCGGGGAGCCGTCGAAGGCGTCGAGCCCCTCACCGTTGCGGGCGAAGTAGGCGATATCGTTCTGGATGAGCGCGAAGTCGGCGTCGCCGTTGCCGAGACTGCCGACGTTTTCGACGGACGCGCCCGTCGAGGACACCTCGACCGGGAAGTCGGTGTTGTCCTCGATGACTCCCTCGAACTCGCCTGACAGCGGGAAGTACGTCCCGCCCGTGCCGCCGGCGTGCCAGCGGATGATGTCGGTGCTGCCACCGTCACTTCCGTCAGAACCGTCGGAGCCATCGGAGCCGTCCGATCCGTCGGAGCCGTCGGAGCCGTCCGATCCGTCGGAGCCGTCCGATCCGTCGCCGCCATTATCTGAACAGCCTGCGAGCCCGACGACACCGGCCGCGGCCGCTCCGCGGAGGAGCGTCCGTCGGTCAATACGTTCGCTGATTGGGTTGTCTGACATACGACATGTAGTACTCGGCGCGAGTTGATAATGGTTTCCCATCACAACAACCGTTGCAGCTGGAGACATACCGGTCACATCCGTCGGTTTTTCGACTAATCGACACGCTCTTCTCGCCGCCGAATGAAAAGGCCTTTTACGTCGACACGGGTACGTTGTGATGAGGGCCGGTAGCTCAGTTAGGGAGAGCGACGGACTCTTAATCCGTCGGTCGCGTGTTCAAATCGCGCCCGGCCCGCTTCTTCACCGAACGATTCCGAGTCGCGTAGATCGCATGACCGCGACCAAGTCGACTCAGAACCGGCGTATTTGCGGGTGGATTTCGTTCGGTGACCGAACGGTGCCCCTCACGTGTATCATCTGATTCATAGTTGACGCCCACTACAGCACAAATTCGTTGTATATCCGACATACTGCGTGGGAGGCCACTCGATGGTTCTGAAGGCGTCTAGATTGTGGGGGGGTGGCGGCCGCGGCCGGGTTAGAAGGAGAGCGTGGTGTCGTGACCGGCCGCGAGTCGGGGCACCGCGCGTTCGTCGTCCATCGTCGCCCAGTCGGCCAGGTCAGCCTCGTCGATGTCGCGGGCGGCACAGCAGTCGCGCAGGGCGACGGCGTCCGCGAGAGCGTCGGTGTCGCGGAGTCGCTCGACAGTCTGCCCGACGGTGGGGAGCCCCGACGCGTCGATGGCGTGGCGGTCGGTGTCGGTCGTCAGGAGGTGGACGGCATCGGCCATCGCCACGATGGACACGTCGTCGCCGTCGGCCAGTGCCCCCTTGGCGGCGACGAAGGGGAGAGCCGCGTCGGCGTCGTCCGGGCCCGCGGTCAACAACAAAAACATGGCTCATCGTTGGCCGGTCGGCTACATATATGCCGCGTCATGCGACGAAGGCCAGTCCCCGCGGATGGTCAGTCCGCGGCGAGCACGTTCGCCTCGGGGAAGACGAAAAACAGCACAAGCACCGAGGTCAACACGACGAAGTAGGGGAAGGCGGCGCGGGCGATTTTGATGTAGTCGATGTCGGTGATACTGCTCATGATGTAGAGGTTGAGACCGTACGGCGGCGTGATGAAGCCGATGGCGTCGCTGATCATGAAGATCACGCCCCACATGAGCGGCGAGATGCCGAGGGAGAAAGCGGCAGGCGCCAGGAGCGGCGCGGTGAGGATCATGTTCGGAATCGATGCCAGAATCGACCCGCTCAGGAGCATGATGACGAGCAACGCGACGCCGACGAGAACGGGCGAATCGAGCGCCAGAATGGCGTTCGAGACCAGATCCTGCAGGTTGAGAAAGGAGAGGCTCTGCTGGATCATGATCGACGTGATCAGCACCGGGATGATGATGCCGACGAGGTAGACGGTGAGCTGGACGGACTCCGTCACAAACTCAAAATCGTCGATGTGCCCGGAGAGAAATTCAGCTGTGACGACAAAGAGGATGGCGATGGAGGCCGATTCCGAGGGGGTGAACAGGCCGGTGAAGATGCCACCCAGCAGGACGACGATCGTGAGCAGGGAGTTTCGCGCCCGGAACATCGACTGGAAGACGGACGTGAGGCTGAACGAGTAGTCGGACATCCCGTAGTCGCGCTGCCGGGAGATGAGCGTCGCCGTCACCATGAGTCCACCGAGCATCAGAATGCCGGGCAGGATGCCGGCGACGAACAGTTCCGAGACGGAGAGGTTGAACGTGACGCCGTAGAGGATAAAGAGGACGCTCGGCGGGATGATGATGCCCAGAGTGCCGCCAGCAGCGATCGTGGCGGCGCTGAACACGGGGTCGTACCCCTCCTTGTTGAGTTCGTCGGTGAAGGCCTCGCCCACGGAGGCCGTCGTCGCGGCGTTCGATCCCGTGATGGCGGAGAAGACGCCAGCGGTGACGAGCGCCGTGTTCGCCGAGCTACCGGGAAGCCACCCCGCGAGCGAGCGGGACATGTTGATGATATCGCGAGCAATCTGTAACTGGTTGACGAGGGCGCCGACGAGGATGAACAACGGGACGGCCGTCAGCGGGAACGTCCAGAGCTGATAGTACGAGACGAGTGCCACGTTCCGCAGACTGAAGACGGGGAAGACGAGGGTGAAGCCGATGGCCCACGTCGAGAACACCAGTAGGATCGGTACCCCGACGACGAACAGGACGACGGCGACGAGGGTCAGAACCGAGAGCGCGACGCCCGGAGGGAGGCCGGCGACACCAGCCTGTAGGGGGATCACTCGCCCACCACCTCGCCGTCCGCGTAGGTAATGTCGTCGCCGCGGCGAAAGGCGTACGTCACCCAGAGCATCTGCTCGGCGACACGAAAGAGCACGAGTGCGACGCCGACCGTCACCGCCAGATACGTGATTGCGTCGGGGACCGCCGTGCCCGTGATCGTCCCGCCACGGCTGAGGAAGTCGCCGAAGACGGGGAGGGAGTAGACGAACACGATGCCCGCGAAAGCGAGCCAGCAGAGCCACTCGACACAGTAGACGACGTACCGGCCAGTGTTCGACAGATCGGCGAGTACCATCGTGAACCGCAGGTGGTCCTCGTTGCGAATCACGTACGCCACGGAGAGCCAGGCGACCCAGACGAACATCCCGATGGCACTCTCTTGTGCCCACAGCGCCTGCTCGCCGGTCAGGGTGCGCTGGATGACTGAGAACCCGATCACCAGCCCGTAGACGACGAGAAGCGTCCCGCCGAAGAAGAGTTCGAGGTTGCGCTCGACGGGACCGAGACGCGTCTCCTGCAGCCGTTCCGGGTCGAGGAGCATCCTGATGTACCGGAAGAGTGTGGTCGACATCGGCGACTTAGATTTGATCCAGATAGTCGTCCCACCAGGCGTCGAGGGTGAAGTTCTTCGACTGGTCGGGCACGCCGCTCTCGCGGGCGATGTCGTGGAGTTGGTCGAAGAACCCGTCCGTGAACGCGTCGTGAACCCGACCGATCGCGTCGTCGTAGAGGTCACGGTTGTCGGCCGGATTGACGGGTGCCCGCCACGCGTCGAGGTCCTCCTCGCTCAGCCAGTTGACCTGCACCGGCTCGTCGTCGGGACCCTGCGTGTGGAAGTTCGACCCCTCGACGGGTGCGTCGGGGCTGAGCCCTTGGAAGCGCTCGTACATCCGATCGGTGCGCTGGATGCTCTGCTCGGCGAGGTCGGCCGTGACCTCCGCGAACGCCGTCCGCTCGGCCTCCGAGAGGCCCTTGAGGAAGTCGACGCGACACCAGATGGGGTCGAGACCGGGTGCCCACTGGGTCAGCGTCACCTGCGCGGTGATCGACGTGATCTGGGCCGCGACGGCGTAGGGCGTGATGATCTCTAGGCCGTCGACGACGCCCGACTTCATCCCCTGGAGCGTGTCGGAGAAGGAGATGGTGATCGGGTTCATTCCGAGTTCGTCGAATGCCGTCGAGATGACCTCGCTCTGGGTGGTGCGGATCTTTCGATTCTCGAAGTCGGCGGGCGAGGTGACCGGGGTGCCGGGGTCGCTGCCCGTACCGATGAGGTGCGCGCGGTAGCCCGGCGGGTCGAAGCCGACCGGGACGACGTTGTACTTCTTCGCGAAGGGCACCCAGTAGTCCTCCCATGTGGTCGGGTGGACGAAACTGTAGCCGATGGAGGCCCGCTGGTGGACCGGGAACGTGTACGGGATGCTCCAGATTTCGTTCTCCGGCCATATTTTCGCGGAGTTGGCGACCGAGCTGCTACCCAACTGAATCACCTTCGAGTCGAGCTTCGACATGCAGGACTGCTCGCTGCAGAGTTCCTTGCTGTCGACGAGGGCCATGTCCGGGGCATCTTCTCGCGCGTCGAGTCGCCGCTTGAGTTCGAAGACGGGATAGACGAGTCCACAGCCCTCCGACCCTTCGGACAGGTTCTCGTCGAAGTCCCAGCACGTCGTATCGGGGTTCTGGGTGCCGGCCCAGCGGGCTGTGGCACCGGCGCCACTACTGGTCGTGTCGGTGCCGCTAGTCGCGCCGCCCAGACAGCCGGCGAACCCCGCAGCGAGGGCGCCGATCGAAGCCGTCCTGAGGAGGTCGCGTCTGGAGTGGCCGGTCGATACGTCGCGTCTGTCAGTGTGTTCGTCTCTCATGGTGTGTGGGTCAGACGTGATGATCGCCCGTCGGCCCGGTCGCATCGGCGGCGTACCTGGACCGTGCGTCGAGCATCAATCGTCAGTCGACTACACGTACGTGGCTGGGGGTCATTCCTCTGTCTCACCCGACACCATTTTCCGAGACGCGTGACGTACGGAACAGGGGGGAAATCGGCCAGCATCCGGATATCTTTGCCTATAATACCGAATATGTTCGCAGATGTCGTTGTTTCGGCCGACAAAACACGACATACACTCAGCTATCTGCAGCGAAACCGCCGTGCGTTCGCCCTGCGAACGGATGCAATACTTGTCAGTTGTGGAGCGATCGCGCCCACGAGTCAGCGGACGGCCCGCTTTCTCGCGCTGCGACCGGCTCCCTTAGAAACTCCCCCGTACAGCGACGCGCCACCGCGTCGCCGGCCGGCTCCGTGCCGCCGCTGGAGGCCGTCCCGAGGCGCCGGATCGGCATTCATGTTTGATAATTTGTGGCATGCGCTTTTGTAAGTTGCTCGGCTCGAACCGATATGGAGGGACGGAGAGGACGAAACGGTGTGGTTCACTTCGGCCCAACTGCAGACTGGGTCCGCGAAGCGGCCGCGGAATCGACAGTCGTCGGGGGGCCGGATCGCGTCGTGTCCCTCGGTGAGGCGGCGACGGGGGTCGCCTCCGTGGACCCGACCGGCGTGCGACTGGTCGTCTGCGAGCTGCCTTCGGGGTCCGGCGTCGACCCGCTCGTCACGGCCCACGACGCTCTCCCGGACATTCCGTCGCTCGCGGTCGTATCGGACGGCACGACGGTCGACGAGGCGTTCGCGGCCGGAGCGACGGACGTGCTGGTCCGTCGAGACGGTGTCGATGAGACGACGCTGCTCGCTCGCCGGATGGATACGGTCGCGACGACGCCCGATGAGCGGTCGCTCGGCTCGGAATCGACGGAGCGGCTCCTCGACACCATCGACGACTCGTTCTATACGCTCGACACCGACGGCACGCTCAAGCGGTGGAACGACCGCTTCCGCGAGATGACCGGCTACGACGACGAGCAGCTGGAGGGGACGCACGCGCTGGAATTCTTCGCCGGAGACGACAGAGACAGGATGGCCGACGCGATCGAGACCGTGTTCGAGACCGGTAGCGCTACCATCGAGGCGGAACTGGTCGCGAGAGAGGGTGAGACGACCCCCGTGGAGTACACGGGCGCGCTCGTGACCGGGCCGGACGGGTCGCCGCAGGGGATCGTCGGTATCGGGCGCGACGTGACCGAGCGACGAGAGCGGGAAGACCGACTGGTGCGGCTCCGGCAGGCCGTCGAGACCGTCGCCGACAGCGCGCCGCTGACGTTGTTCGAGGTCGAGCCCGACGGAACGGTGTCGACGGTTCGCGGCGAGACGCTTCCCCGGCGTCTCGGCCGACCGGTGACCCGCGGGGATCCGGTCGGGGAGGTGTTCGCCGATCAGCCCGAGCTGCGTGGGGGCGTCGAGGCCGCGCTACGCGGCGAATCCACCCACGACCTCGTCGGGGTCGCCGACTCGACCCTCGAGGCGTGGCTGCAGCCGGTACTAGACGAAACGGGTGCCGTCAGCCGAGTGATCGGGCTCACCCTCGACGTGACGGAGCGGGAGGAGCGGGCGGTGATGCTCGATCAGATCCAATCGAGCGCCGGGGAGGTCATCTGGATATCCACTCCCGAGAAGGAGTCGATGGACTTCATCAGCGACGCCTACGAGGACGTCTGGGGGCTCCCCCCGGAGACGCTCGACGAGGACGCCGCGTCGTTCGTCGAGGCGATCCACCCCGACGACCACGACCGCGTCGAGGCGGCGTTGGCCGAGCAGAGCGAGGATCCCGACGCGTACGAGGAGACGTATCGCGTGGTCCACTCTGACGGGGAGGTCCGATGGGTTCACGACCAGTCGTCGGGGGTCTACGAGGACGGCGAGCTGACGCGCGTCGTCGGGATCGCGACCGACATCACGGTGCGGAAGCGCCGCGAACGGGAGCTTCGGCTGAAGAATCGCGCTATCGAGACCGCACCCGTCGGTATCGCGATCCACGAGACGACGGAGCCGGGGAGCCCGATGAGTTACGTGAACGACGCGTTCGAAGCGGTTACCGGCCACGACCGCGACTTGGTCGTCGGCGAGAGCGTGTCGGTCCTCGGCGGCGACGACACGGACCCCGACCGGATCCAGGCGATAGCGTCGGCGGTCGAAACGGGCGGCCACCGCTCGGAGACTCTCGTCCTCTCCCGGGCGGACGGGACCCCCTTCTGGGGCCGCATAAGCGTTGCACCAGTCGCCGAAGGAGGCGGCGAGACGACCCACGCCGTCAGCTTCATCCAAGACGTGACCGAGTCGAAGGAACACCAACAAGAGATCGAGCGACATCTGACGGAGTTCGGCGAGGTGCTCGCCGAGGACCTCGGATACCCGCTTCGAGAGGCGGAAGAGCAGCTGAAGGCGGCGACCGACGACGGGGCGGGAGAGGAGGTCCGTCGGGCGGAGCGGTCGGTGGAGACGGCCATCTCGCTCGTCGACGACCTCGCGACCGTTCACTCCTTCTCGGTCGAACCGCGACGCCTCTCTGAATCGATGCGCGGGTCGTCGCCCGCGCGCACCGGACGGAACGAGTGAGATGACCGAGCCACGAGTCGATACCGCTCGGGTCGGTGGGTGACTCTGATGGAGCTCCCGGCCTCGGCGGTCGTCGTCTGCGAGGCGAACAAGACGAGGGCCGACCTCTATGGCCTCTGGCTCGACGATTACGAGACGCGGCGGGCGCTGACGAGCGCGCAGTTCCTCGAGGCGTTCGACGCCGGAGTAGCGGTCGTCGTGTTGGACGACTCGTTCGGTGAGGAGGGGCCGGAACCGGTCCTCGAACGGGTCGAATCGGAGGCGTCCCACTGTCGGGTGCTCGGGCTCCGACGGCGGTCGAGCGGCGGTCCGGAGTCGGGGTACGACCGCGAACTCGAACGCCCGGTGTTCGAGGCGGACCTCACCGCGTGCATCGAGACGCTGTCGTGCCGGGCGAACTACCACCTGCTGCTCGACCAGTACTACCGCACCACAGTCATGATATCGACGTACGAGTGGCAGGCCGACGACGACCCGGCCGACGACGACCCGGCCGACGACGACCCGGCCGACGACGACCCGGCCGACGACGACCCGGCCGACGACGACCGATACGAGCGGCTCCGAGCCAGAGCCGAGCGGCTGCAGGAGTATTTAAACGGGCTCCGGCCCCGGATGAGCGACGAGGACGTCCGCGCCGCCGCGAAGTCGATCGCGGTCTCGGGCACCGCCGATGTCGACGCCGAGGAGTCGGTCGAGAGCAAGTACCGGCCCGACGAGTGCGGCCGGTGCGGACAGGACTGGAGCGAGCCGATAGACGGCGGTGACGCTGTCGCGAAGCTCGGAGCGTACGTCTGGCGGTGCGTCAGCTGCGGACACGTGGACATGCGCGCGGACCCGAACTACCGGCATATCGGCTCGTTCAGGCGCTAAACCGGGCCACCGGCGAGGCCGCTGGCCGATCGCTGCGTTCACCGCGACACGACCATTTATACCCGCCGTCGCTGACGGGTCTGCCATGACGAGTCTCGGCGACACAACGATACTGGTAACGGGGGCGAGTTCCGGGATCGGCGAGGCGACGGCACACGCGCTCGCGGAGCGCGGGGCGAACGTTGCGTCCTCGCTCGCCGACGCGAGGCGCTGGACGCGGTCGCGGAGGCGTTGGAGACCGAGTACGACGCGAGCGCGTTGGTCGTCGACGGCGACGTCCGCGAGCGCGAGACCGCCGAGGCCGCGGTTGAGTCGGTCGTCGATCGGTTTGACGGGCTCGACGCGGTCGTCTCCAACGCGGGGATCGGCCGCGGCGGCGACGTGGAGTCGATGACCGACGAGGAGTACTTCGCCATGCAGGAGACGAACGTCGACGGGACGTTCTTCCTCACGCGGGCGGCGCTCCCACAGTTAAAAGAGCGCGAGGGAACGCTCGTCGTCGTCGGGAGCTTCGCGGGCCAGTACCCCCGCCCGCAGAACCCGGTGTACGCCGCGACGAAGTGGTGGACGCGCGGCTTCGCCCACAGCGTCGCGGCCCAGGTCGGCGACGAGGGCGTGGCGGTCTCCGTCGTGAACCCCTCCGAGGTGCGCACGGAGTTCGGTAGCGAGGACGGCGAGCCGTTCGAGGAGCGCTTCGAGCCCGGAACGGTGACTGAGCCAGAGGAGGTCGCCGAGGCGATCGCCTTCGCGGTCACGCGGGAGGGGTCGACGGCACAGGAGCTCGACCTCTTCCGGAGAGACAAGTTCGCCGACATGCAGTAGTGCGGTCGCAGACGGAGCGACGAGAATCGACGGGGGAGCGAGAGGGGGCGACGGCGACCTCCGCCCTCACCCCTCGATGCCCTCGATCCGGGCACCGCACTCCGGACAGGTGTCGTCGGCACACGAGACCGCGAGGTCGCACTCCGGACAGAACCGGCGGTCGCAGGCTGGATCGCCCATGGTCGTGCGTCCGCCCGGACGATTTATAACTCCGACGGCGCCCCTCGTCCTCCTCCACCCGACGCTCATCCGACCCGACAAACGCGTCGAACCGAAACCCCTTTTGAACCGCTGCGCGCCGATCCGGTGTGAGCCACGCGGACGCAGGGAACGGGGCGAAGCGATCGCAGTTCTGGGCGCTTTACCTCACGCGGTTCGCGGAGGGGTTCGGCTTTATCACCCTGATCACGCTGCTCGGGCCGTACATCAACATGCTCGACCCGCAGGCGACGACGGTACTCGGCGTCACCATCTCGGCCGGGTTCATCATCGGGATGTACACCACGGGGTTCACCCTCGCGCAGACCGTCGCTGTCGTCCCGCTGGCGTGGGCCGGCGACCGGTTCGACAAGCGGACCGTCCTGCTGGGGGTGCTCGCGGTCGGTGCCGGCGTCTACGCGCTGTTCCCGCTCGTCGACTCCTCCGCCTCGTTCATCCTCGTCCGCGCGCTTCAGGGGCTCGTGGTCACCGGCGCGGGGCTGATGACCCTGTCGCTGGTCGGTCAGATCGCCGATGTCGGCACCCGCGCCGACAAGATCGGGAAGGCGAACGCCGCCTCCTTCGCCGCCTCGATCGTCGGCTCGCTGTCGGCCGGTGGGATATACGACGCGGTCGGCTTCGGTCCCATCTTCGCGATCATCTCGCTGCTGATGGTCGCCGCGTGGGTGGTCACGTGGCTCGTTCTCGACGACGACGATACCCGCGTCGAGGGGTTCCCCTTCTCAGATCTCGCCGTGAATCGGCGAATCCTCACGATAACGAGTTTCCGCGCCCAGTACGCCTTCGCCGTAACGATGGTGCGGACGTGGATCCCGATCTACGCCGGCACCGAGATGGCCGCCGGCGGCCTCAGCGTCGCCGGCATCGCAATCGCGGTCACCGTCACCGCCGAGAAGGCGACCAACATGGTCGGTCAGCTGTTCACCGGTCGGCTCTCGGACGCCTACGGTCGGTCGTTGTTCGTCTTCGCCGGCGGCAGCGCCTACGGCGTGATCGCGATGGGGATCCCGCTTTCGGCCGCCATCGGGACCGCGCTCGGCGCCGACCTGACGCTTCCCGTCCTCGGTGAGTTGCCGCCGGCGTACCTGCCGCTCGTCGCCTTCTCGGGACTGCTCGGCGTCGCCGACTCCTTCCGCGAGCCGGCCAGCATGGCGTTGTTCGCCGACGAGGGGACCGACGACGGCGGCGTCGCCTCCAGTTTCGGCATCCGCGAGCTCGTCTGGCGCCCTGGCTCCGTCGCCGGCCCCCTCATCGCCGGCTGGCTGATGGTCGAGGTGAGCATGGCCGCCGTCTTCTACGTCGGCGGCGCGTTCGCGATCACCGGCGTCCTCGCGTTCCTCGCGCTCCTCGCGCGCGATCACGGTTGCGCGGCGCTGACGGCGTGGTAGGCGAACGGCGTGGTAGGCGTGTGGCGTCGAAGTAGAACGCCTCAGTCGTCGCTCCTCCGGGGGCTCAGTCGCCGCTTTCGGCCGCCGTTTCGCCGTCCGAGTCGGCGACTCGCTTCGTCTCGCTGTCCACGCTGACTCCCTCCCAGTCGTCGTCGGTGTGGAACCCCTCGCGCTCCTTCGCGCCGGGGGCGACGCGGACGAACGTCGACTTCGTGCGGGCGCGCTCGATCGTGTGCCCGCCGCAGTACGACAGCCCCGAGCGGATCCCCTGACAGAACTCCTCGGCGACCGTCGCCGTCGGCCCTTTGTACGGCGTCAGCGCCTCGACCCCCTCGTCGGTGCCCACGTCGGCCCCCTTGTCGTCGCGGTCCTCGGCTGCGGCGGTCGTCGCCATCCCCCGCGAGCGCTTGTACCGGGTCCCGTCGACCTCGACGACCGCACCCGGCGCCTCCTCCGTGCCGGCGAAGAGGCTCCCGAGCATCACGGTGTCGGCGCCCGCCATCAGCGCCTTCACCGCGTCGCCGGAGGTGCGGATCCCGCCGTCGGCGCAGATCGTCACGTCCAGATCGCCGGCCGCCGAGGCACAGTCGTCGACCGCGGTCAGCTGTGGCACGCCGGCTCCGGCGACTTTCCGCGTGGTGCAGTGCGATCCCGGGCCGATACCGACTTTCACGCAGTCGGCCCCGGCGGCTGCGAGGTCCTCGACGCCCGCGGGCGTCGCGACGTTGCCGGCGACCAGATCCGTGTCCGGAAACTCCTCGGCGATCTCCTCGACCGCCGTGATCGTCCGTTCGAGGTGTCCGTGTGCGACATCGACGACGAGGGCGTCCACGCCGGCTGCGACCAGCGCGGCGCTCCGAGCCACGTAGTCCTCGTTGATACCCACCGCGGCGGCGACCTGCTCGCCGGCGGCGGCCACCCGCTCGACCTGCGCCGCCTGCTCGTCGACGGTGAGGAAGCGATGGAGCACGCCGAGTCCGCCGGCTCGCGAGACCTCGATCGCCAGTTCCGCCTCCGTGACGGTGTCCATCGCCGCCGAGACGAGCGGCGTCTCCAAGTCGATGCTCGGCGTGAACCGCGTTGCGAGGTCCACGTCGCTTCGGCTATCGACTGGCGACCGCTGCGGGACGAGCAGCACGTCCCCGTAGCTCAGTCCAGTTCGTAGATCGTTCATACCCCTCACAAACGGAGGGACGGGTACTCAAAAACGTCTCGGCGGTCGCCGCGGTTGCACTCGAAGCGTTCACGGCCGCTCTTGCCGGCTCCCGACCGCTCAGAACCCCTGCTCTGTCAGCGCCTCTGCCAGCGCCGCGAGGACGTACTCGACGTTCTTCGGGCGGGCGGAGTAGCCCATACAGCCGACCCGCCAGATGTCGCCTTCGAGGTCGCCGAGGCCCGAAGCGATCTCCAGATCGTACTCCGCAAGCAGGTAGTCGATGACGGCCCCGTCATCGACCCCGTCCGGCACCCGCACCGCGTTCAGGCTCGGGAGCCAGTACTCGTCGGGGGCGTTCATCTCGAGACCCAGTCCTTGGAGCCCCGCCTTCAGGTCGCCGGCGACCTCGCGGTGGCGCGCCCACCGCGCTTCGATCCCCTCTTCGGCGACGAGCCGGAGCGCCTCACGAAGTCCGTAGACGTTCGTGATGGGGGCAGTGTGGTGGTACGCGCGGTCCTCGCCCCAGTAGCCCTCTAAAAGGGAGAGGTCGAGGTACCACGAGCGGGATCGCTCGTCGCGGTCGAGAACCTTGTCCATCGCGCGGTCGTTGAGCGTGAGCGGGCTCGCGCCGGGCGGACAGGAGAGGCACTTCTGCGGCCCCGAGTAGGCGACGTCGACGTCCCACTCGTCGACGCGCATCTCGACGCCGCCAAGCGAGGTGACGCAGTCGGCGATCACGAGCGCGTCGTGGTCGTGCGCGATGTCGGTCAGTTCGGGGACGTTCGGCTGGAGGACCCCGGTCGAGGTTTCCGCGTGAACGAATCCGAACACGTCCGGCTGGTGTTCGTCGAACGCGCGCTCCACGTCGACCGGGTCGAGGGGCTCGCCCCACGGGGCGTCGACTTCGACGACCTCGCCGCCCGCGCGCTCGGCCATCGACTTCATCCGTCCGCCGAAGTAGCCGTTCGTCGGGACCAACATCGTGTCGCCCGGCTCAACGAGGTTACCGATCGCGGCCTCCATCGACGCCGACCCCGTCCCCGAAACCGGAATCGTCCACTTGTTGTCGGTGCGGAACGTGTACCGGAGCAGCTCCTGAACCTCGTCCATGATCTCGACGAACGAGGGGTCGAGGTGGCCGACCAGGGGCGTGCTCATCGCCTTGAGAACGCGCGGGTGGACGTCGCTCGGTCCCGGCCCCATCAGCGTTCGATCGGGCGGCGTCAGCTCCCCGACGTCTGGTGCGTCGTCCTCGTGCGTGGTCAGCGCGGATGCATCACCCATGGAGACGGCTACCCAGAGCAGCGCCAAAAGCACGACGAAACCCGAGAGCCGGAGCAGGGCCGACCTCCCGAGTACTCACTCCGCGTCGACGAAGTCCGGCTCCGTCCGCTTCTCGTCCCGTTCCTCGACAAGGTGGTCGACGAAGGCGTCGAGGTCGACGTCGCCGCGCTGGTTCTCGAAGCGATCACGAACGGAGACGGTCCCCGCCTCCTGCTCGTCCTCACCGACGACCACCATGTACGGGAGGCGGTCGTCGTGGCCGGCGCGGATCTTGCGACCGACCGTCCAGTCGCGGTCCTCGACCTCGACGCGGAAGCCGGCGTCTTCGAGCTCGTTTTTCACGCGGTGAGCGTAGCCGAGCGTCTCGTCGGAGACGGGGAGGATCCGGACCTGCTCGGGCGCGAGCCACAGCGGGAAGTCGCCGTCGAAATGCTCGATGAGAACCATGAAGAAGCGCTCGTAGCTCCCGTACAGCGCGCGGTGGATCATCACGGGCTCGTGGTCCTCGTTGTCCTCGCCCGTGTAGGTCAGGTCGAATCGGTCGGGCATGTTGAAGTCGAGCTGGACGGTGGGGCCGTCCCAGACGCGACCCAGCGCGTCCTCGAAGCCGAAGTCGATCTTCGGGCCGTAGAAGGCGCCGTCGCCAGGCTCCACGTCGTAGTCGTACCCGCCCGAGTCGAGCACCTCGCGGAGCTGCTCCTCCGCGGACTCCCAGATATCGTCGCCGCCGACCGACTTGTCCGGGCGGGTCGCTAAGGCGACCTCGACGTCGAGGTCGAGGGTTTCGACGACCTCGAAGATCATCTCGATGACCGACTCGATCTCCTGGCGGATCTGGTCCGGGCGGACGAACAGGTGGCCGTCGTCGATGGTGAACGACCAGACGCGCGAGAGGCCGGAGAGCTCGCCGCGCTGCTCTTTTCGGTACACCTTGCCGTTCTCGAAGTAGCGCTGCGGGAGGTCGCGATACGACCACGACTGCTGGTCGAAGATCGTCGCGTGCCCAGGGCAGTTCATGGGCTTGAGGCCGTACTCCTCGTCGTTCACGTCGAGGAGGAACATGTCGTCTTTGTAGTTCTCGTAGTGGCCGGACTTCTTCCACAGCTCCGTCCGGAACACGTGGGGGGTCTCGACCTCCTCGTAGCCGTTCTCCCGGTTGAGCTCGTTCGCGAAGTTCGATAGCTCGCGGAGCACGGTCTTGCCCGGCGGGTGGTACAGCGGGAGGCCCGGACCCGTCACCGTCGGGATCGAGAAGAGGTTCATCTCCTGACCGATCTTTCTGTGGTCGCGATCTAACGCCTCTTCGCGCATCTCGAGGTGTTCTTCGAGGGCCGACTCGCTCGCGAACGCCGTCCCGTACACACGCGTGAGCGTGTCGTTGTCCTCGTCGCCGCGCCAGTAGGCCGCCGAGACCTCAAGCAGGGTCGCCGCGCCGACCTCCCCGGTCGACTCGACGTGAGGGCCCTGACAGAGGTCCTGCCAGTCGTCCTGCACGTAGAAGGTGACCTCCTCGTCGTCGGCCTCTTCGTCGAGGATCTGCTGTTTGTACTCGTTGTCGGCGTAGATCTCTTTCGCCTCCTCGCGGGACCGGACCTCGCGCTCGATGTCGTAGTCGGCCGCGATGATCTCGTCCATCTCGTCTTCGATCGCGTCCAAGTCGTCCTCGTCGAGGTCGACGTCGGTCACGTCGTAGTAGAACCCCTCGTCGGTCGGGGGGCCGATCGTGAGCGTCGCCTCGGGATGGCGCCGCTGGAGGGCCTGCGCGAACACGTGGGCGGCGGAGTGGCGCAACACCGTGAGGTACTCGTCGGACTGGTCCGTGACGATCTCGATATGCGCGCCGTCGTGGACCGTCGCGTGCTTTTCGACGAGTTCGCCGTCGATCTTCCCCGCGACCGTGTCGCGACCGAGCCCGGGGCCGATCTCGAAGGCGACATCCTCGACTGTCGCTCCTGCCGGCACGTCGAGTTCTGCTCCGTCCGGAAGGACGACCGTCACGTCGGCCTGCGCATCGGTCTCGCTCATACCTCTTGGGAACCGGACGAGGGGCATAAGTTTGTTCGATCCCCGGCAGCGCGTCACGTCCTCCGGGCCGGCCGCGTCGATCATGGAAACACGCAAGAGGGACGGCAACGATCGCGACAATATGACGACCCATCGGGAGCCCCTGTCGTCGGTGTTGGAGACGATCGGGGAGACGCCGCTCGTCCGGGTACACGACTCGTCGGACGCGGTGCCGGTGTACGCGAAACTGGAGTCGTTCAATCCCGGTGCGAGCATCAAGGACCGCATCGGGAAGCACATGCTCGAACGCATGCTCGAACGGGGCGACGTTGGCGAGGGCGGCACCGTCGTCGAGCCGACCGCGGGCAACACCGGAATCGGGCTCGCGGTCGCGGCCAAACAGCTCGGGCTGAACGCGGTGTTCGTCGTCCCCGAGCGGTTCTCTGTGGAGAAACAGCAGCTCATGCGCGCGCTCGGCGCCGAGGTAGTCAACACCCCGAGCGACGACGGGATGGGGTTCGCCATCGACCGCGCCCACGAGATCGCCGACGAACTCGACGACGCGGTCGTCCCCCAACAGTTCTCGAACCCGCTCAACGCCGAGGCCCACTACGAGACGACCGCCCCCGAGATCGACGACGCCCTCGACGGCGAGGTCGGCGCCGTCGTCGCCGGCTGCGGCACGGGTGGGACGCTGATGGGAATGGCCCGCTACTTCCGCGAACGCGACCCCGACACCCACGTCGTCGCCGTCGAGCCCGCGGGGTCCGCGTATCGCGAGTTCCTCGGCGAGGAAGTCGCCCACGAGGAGTACAAAACGGAGGGGATCGGCACCCACGACATCGACACCAACGAGCTATTCGATCCGACCCTCGTCGACGACATCCAGGCCATCTCCGACCGCGCCGTCCACGAGGAGATGAGCCGACTCGCGGCCGAGGAGGGACAGCTCGTCGCCTCCTCCGCCGCTGCGAACGCGGTTGCGGCCAAGCGCGTCGCTCGCGGGATTCGAGACGGCGATATCGACGCCCCGTCCGAGACGGTCGTCACCGTGTTCGCCGACTCCTCGGAGCGCTACCTCTCGAAGGGCGTCTATCGATCGTTTGAAGAGTGGGAAGGGTAGGAGGTCGAGGGGGCGCCCGAGTCGCGTCGTTACCTGCGAAGCCGCCCGTGTTCTACCTTCATACAGCGGTCCTGGACGACCGCGATCCCGTCTGACTCCGCGCCCGCCGCCGCCTCGTCGTGGCTGATCCCCAGTTGGAGCCACGCCGCGTCGGCGTCGCCGCGCTCCGCGTGTCGCTCGCGCACGGCGTCGAGGATCTCGGGGACCTCCTCGCTCGGGCGGAACACGTTCACGAGATCCACGTCGGCCTCGACATCTGCGAGCTCGTCGTACGCCGTCTCGCCGAGCACCTCGTCGGCGAAGGGGTTCACCGGAATCACGTGGTACCCGTGGCGCTGGAGGTACGCCGGCACGTCGTGAGCGGCCTTCCCGGCCGTCGTCGAGCAGCCGATGACGGCGACGGTGTCGGCGTCGAGCAGTCGGTCGAGTCCCTCGTCGTCAGTGATGGGCATAGCTGTGAGTACGCAAGCCCGTGGATTAAAACGCCCGGCAGCTACAGACCAGCCGAAAAACGCCCCGCTCGGGTCAGCCGACGCTCAGGCCAGCCGGATCTCCGGTTCGCCGTCCTCGGGAACCGTGATGACGCCGTCGAAGAGCTGTTTGAGGGTGTTCATCGCCTGCTCGTCGTGAGAGGTCGAGTCGATGCTGAACAGCCCGAGGCCGTTCACGCTCTGGATCCGGCCCGTGAACACGTGGAGAAAGCGGAACACGGTCTGGAGGTCGGAGTACATCAACAACGTCGACAGCGAGTGTACCATCACGCGGTTCTCCTCGATCCCGCGGTCCCCGAACGCCTGTAGGAACTCCGAGAGCTTGATCCCGATCCCCGTCATGTCTACCGGCGACGAGGCGTACTTGATCCGGTCGGACTCGGGAGCGTCGGTGACGCCCTGCTGGCGGGTGACGCAGTCGACGACCGCGACGGGCTTCCCCTCGTAGGGCGTTCGCTTCTGGTAGTCTTTTAAGACACGATCGGCCCCGTCCTTCGTGGTCACGACGATCGCGCCGTCACCGCGCTCGGTCCCTGCCGCCAAGAGATCCATCATCAGCGATCGTTTGCCGGTGAGCGGCGGTCCGGTGAAGAGGAGGTTCGTCCCGGGCTCGACCTCCTCGTCGAAGTGTGGTCTCAGGTCATACATGGGCGTACCTCAGCGACGACAGGACCGGCTCAGGCCACTCGTTCGGCTGTGACGCCGTGCGACCTAGACACATCTACTACAGAAACCATGCCGGGACCCGATAATATTCTTTTTGATCGCCCGCGGCGCCGAGACTGCCGGCGTCGGTTCGATCAGGTCCGACGCGATTTTGAATCGCGGGACTTAACATCCTTACCGAGGAACTACTGCGTACGGGCGCTTAGCTCAGCCTGGATAGAGTGCTTGGCTTCGGACCAAGCTGTCGCGGGTTCAAATCCTGCAGCGCCCATAACGGAGATTTTGCTCCAGAATCGCAGTACAGCGGAGGGGTTGATCGTCGATTGACCGCAATGCCATTGCTTTCGTTCAGCAGAGCCAATCCCAAAACCCGTTATCGCTATCGAAGTCGGGAAGAGGACGCTGATCAACGCCGTTGTCATCCACGTCCCTCTCAAACTGTGCTGCCGCCACACCTGAGAACCGCTAGTAGGTCACCACGGGGACGCATCAGATCCATACTAAATATCTGCCACGAACGGCGTGACCGATACAGAGGTTGTAGTCAACACGAGAACTGCGTTATTTTTCCAAAATAAATCCTGAATCAGCCGATAGAATGCACCTGCGTATTGACACCCAATCGCTACGGGAATCGTCAGGAGAACTGAATTGTATCAGGGATCGTGATACTCAACGGTGATCTCTGTTGGTCGGTCGACACCGTTCAGACGCCAGAGAGTGAACGAATAGTCGTAATGATACTCGGGGGTGTCTGGATCCGGCGGGAAGGCTTGGTATGAGGTTACGTCGTATCGGAGTTGCCCGTTTCGGTAGACGGAGTCGTCGGTGAACTCATCGGCGACGTCTTCGACGATATTCTCGTTCTCCTCGTTATAGTCCATGAGGGCGTCACCCGTTGGAAGGACACCGACAACGACCGACACGAACTGCCGGTCCGGGTCAAACGTGCGGAACTCCGTTCCGGGGCCGCTGTCGCCTTCTGCCGGCGTGAGTGCTCCCCAGTCGATGAGTTTGCGCGCGGCGTCCGGATGCGCGAGTAGTATCCCCCAGACCGCGGGGACGCCCTTCTCAGGCGTTGGTTGCTCATCAATAACCGCGGCATAGGCAGTCGTTCCAAGCGACGTATCGACCTGTGGCCGAGCGTCGAAGCCGGCGGCGCTACAACCAGCGAGGCCGGTGAGGACTGCTGTACTAGAGAGGTGGAGGGTCTTCCGTCGTGACCATTTAGGGGCCATACGAACGGGTGACCTCACCGACGGTTATAACCGGTGTATCAAACTTGAAGTACCAGATGGGCGCTTCAAAAATGGACGGTTCACAAACTACCTCGCCTGTACTTATCGCTATCTGACTCTCCACGTATTCTGGGTTACCTTGATCTTGAAAAGGCCGGTAAGTAGAGTTACATATCACTCAGTGGAGTCGGATTCTGGGCTCTGACTCACAGCGTTCAGCGATGAAAAGACACTCCCAATAAGTCCGATCACCCCAATCCCAAGTGAAGCGAGAACAATACTATCTGAGGAACCGTATCCGCTAGCTTCAATTTGAACTGCCCATAGCATCATCACGATACTAAACAGGAGGACATCTCTTGACAGGGACATGTATCTGCGGCCAACAGCAAACTTGTTATCTTTTTCTGATTGAGTTGCCTCGCTCGCTACAATTCCTATACTAACCACTGTCCACGGAACGGCATCACTACAGTTTTCAGAATCGCGTCCGAATTTTGATTAATGCCCTCCAACAAAGCGACCGCTGCGGCCCCGATAGCAACCGGCGTCCTCCTCGCCGGGACAGCTGCACAAGAAATCGCACAGAACGGACTCGAGATCTGGACGACGCTGGCGCTCGCCGGTGGCCTCTCCGCAGTCGCTGTCGGTCTCGGCGTTCTGACCCGTCTCAGTAGGTTCGACTCCGGCGACGAACCCAACGGACACCACGACCGGACAACAGTCATGCTCGCTGGCCTCGCACTGACGAGTGCCGCCGTCGGTGTCGGGATTGCACTGACGTAGATGACGCAAACTGGCCCGCGTCCACACTACCTCCGACCCCCGCCCGACGTCTGCTGTCGTTAGGGACATACAGAGGCGCGCGCCACCGAACTTGCTCAGTAGGTAGCCTCTATGCAGTACGCTCAAAATGATCACTCACGAACTGTCAGATGACGACTGCCGCATGCAGAGGGTGAAGCTAACACGAGTAAGCGAATGAGATTCCATCTGGCTCAACAAGAATTTGCACGTCTTCCCCTTCCCGTGAGCAATTGCCTACATCCGGGGTATACTCATGTCGTACATCGTCTTCACCGTCTAGCGAGACGACAAGATGGCTAACGCGGTTTTCAACACCTTTTGACTCGTCGCCCTTTCCTCCCGGCAATGTATACGTGTGGTCGAGCAGTAGACTGTCGTCTATCGCATAAACGGCTACTTGCAGGGAGATCTCCCGGTCGGTATAGTTTCGTGGGATGATTTCGACCATCGTTCCTTCTCCATCCTGTCCACTACCGACGCCGAGACACCCGGATGTGACAATGGTGGTGCCAAGTGCAGTGGATAGGAGGGCGCGCCGTTTCATACGCAACCGTCCTGCCTCGGTGGACTAATCACTTGCCACCGTCTGACAGATGTGCGCCGTATATGCAGCAGTGTGGTTTCGATCTACTCAGTGTCTGTCAGTAAGGGCGTGACCGATACAGAGGATGCAGTCAGCACGGCGGCTTCCTTCGTTCTGGCCATAATTAATTGAAATAGCTGCTCAGTATGCCTGCGAACCTCTCATCGTCGGGTCACAATACCTGCCGAGTCGATGTCAAATGCAAGTGTATCGACATCGGTGTTTTCAGGCTTTTCAGGCGGATAATAGTGAATATGATCTTGATCCGTCTGTTTGGAGTTGTCTTCATATACTGCGTACCGAAGGAGGTACGGTCGAGCCTCGGCAATGTTCTCGCGCTCGGCTCGGCCCTGCGGTTCGACGTCGATGCTCTCGTCATACACTCTCGCGTCACTGCGTGATGAGTCGCCGCCGCTCTCGAACAGAGCAAACTCGACCGTATAAGGGCTCTCAGTGTGATTAAATATGTCCAAGTCGACCGTCGCGGATACAGAAGAGAGCCCCGAGCAGCCAGCGAGTCCACCAAATACGGTCGTCGTCCCGAGGAGTACTCCACGACGTTTCATACCTGACTCCTGAGATGCAATCGATAAGTGTCTTGTTTGTACTGAGCGATCCGATCTGATCGAATCCAAAGATAACTCAGTACAAGACTCGCGCTCTGTATTCAGCAACGCCTGAATGAGTTCCCAGATTGCTGTTAAGAATGCTATGCGAGATATAGAGGATACATACAGCATAGCGGCTTTGTTTCTTTCAGATACTTCTCGCCGAATCACCTGCTCAGTGTCCGTGCAAATGTAGCGATTCGTGACCCGACGCCATGACTGAGGGTTCACAGGGTGTTAGGCGTGATCGCTTGCTTCGGGGCTATCCGTATCTATGGGCAGGAATTTGGCTACGTCTGGCCGTATACTGTCCTACTGGCGATCTCGATGATTGTCGGAATCTATGGGTTTTATCTGTCTCATCAAGAGGCTCTCGCCCAGCGAATTGCCTAACCGAAATCGGTTCGCTGGAGGTTCAAACCGTTGTTTGACCTTCGAAGGGATTTATTTCCGGACCGCATGGAGCATGCGATATGAACCGACGGGAATTTCTCACAACAATGGGTAGCGGGAGTATTGTATTGACAGCTGGCTGTTCCTCAATTCTTGAAGCCCGGAATCCGTTCCACTTCGGTATCACCAACTGGCAGGAACGGGAGTATACAGCTGAACTCAGGCTCCGCAAGAACGACGAGGAGAAACTAATCAATGGGCGGTTTGACATCGCTGCGAACAGACCTGATTACGAGCAACCGCGGGGATCTACCTAGAAGAGGTGACACAAGTGAAAAACGGAGACACCATTGACACCCGAGTGATTCTGAATGATGAAACCTATCGCGGTCGCTACGAGGTGACGTGCAACCAGCGCAAAAGATCCGAGAACAACTTCTTTTTATATATCCATTCTGGTGAAACCGGCGAGATAGAGTTCGGCGGTAGCGAATGTGAGGTATAGAACCGATCTCTCACAACCGAACCGTGATCGAACCGCTTTTTCAGACCAGCCGATACAGACTGTACTGGCAACTACTGTTTATATCGGGGAGGATGTCGAGTCGGAGAGTCTCGAAATGAGACTCACATGGTAGCGACGATAAGAGCGCCTTGAGAAGCCAGCAAGATGCTGAGCGTTCCCACCACAATAACCGTATAGTATGG
This sequence comes from Halorubrum shenae, assembly GCF_051194165.1. Taxonomy (NCBI): domain Archaea; kingdom Methanobacteriati; phylum Methanobacteriota; class Halobacteria; order Halobacteriales; family Haloferacaceae; genus Halorubrum; species Halorubrum shenae. The sequence goes on from NZ_JBLZNI010000004.1 coordinate 130,685, forward strand.
CCGGATAGCGGCAAACTCCTCGATATGCTGCAATCGAGCGTCGAGCCAGTAGGTACCAAGTGCAATCCCAGCAATAATTACGGGGAACGCGATCAGAACCACCAGTGTCGGGACAAATTCCGGGCCGTAGTACGGACCTAGTCCGAGTGTCCAGTGGATCCGCATCTGCTCGGGGAGGAATCCGTGGGCAAAACTACTCAGAGCGATGCTTAGGAGGGTGATGCCAACGTCAGCCAACGCAAGCAGACGGCTACCGCTGCTGTCTTTGTCGGAGCCGGGTTGAGTGCTCGTCGATTCGGACTGTGAATCGTGTATGGATGAGGGTGTCCCTGTCATCACGCCTCGTTGTTCGAAGAGAGAGTGAAAAGAGCCACTAGCAGGGCTTCAAACTCTGAAGTAGTCGGTACTCACTTAATGGTGTTAGGCGAAATGCCGCTAATGAGTGAGGACGAGCCGGATATCGAGACCGTCGCTGGTCTTCTCGAAGACCAGACAGTCCGAGAGATCCTCACCGAAACGAGCCGAGAACCCATGTCAGCACGCACTCTGAAGGACCGTTGTGACGCTTCCGGACCGACGATCTACCGCCGCCTCGAACGGTTGCGCGAAGCCGATTTCGTCGTCGAACGGACGCGTCCGGATCCGGACGACGGGCATCACCGCCAAGTGTACGCGCCGAACCTCGATCGCATCACCATCGATCTTGGGGACGGCACCCTGTCGATCCAGATCACGCGGCGCGAGCGCATGGCCGATCGGTTCACACGACTTATCGAGGAAATGTAACCATGTTTGAAATTGTTTTACTGATCCGGAGTGTATTCGTGCTTCAGGCTAGTGGTCAGCCTTCGGGGATCGTGCAGTCGGGGTTGTTGGCTTACGAGCTGGTCGGAGCCGCACTCGGCGTGTTCGTCGCCTACCTCGCGTATTGCGGTTATCGCCGCAATCAGAGTCGGCCAATGCTCTTCGTCTCGCTTGGGTTTGCCCTTGCACTCGGCGTCCCGCTTGCTCTTACACTAGTGTATCTCGCGCTTCCTGTCTCGGGTGGCCGCGTCGGCGTTCAGGTTCTCACTCAGACCTTCGAAGTCGCCGGCCTCCTGTGTATCATCTACGGCCTCAGAGCCTGATACTGTTTGACGGGAGGACCTGCCGCTATCCGAAGGCGACGAGTCGTTTGTCAGCAACGTCCCCGTCCTCTTGACGATCGATCACGACCGTTGTGTAGATGGTGCCGCCAGCGGCGGCGATGCTCTCGACGTGATCCTCGAAGGTGAGCTCCCAGAGTTGGTCGCCGGACTCCAGATCGAACGCTCGCAGCGCAGCATGCTCTGGTGCGGTCGTCTCTACCGACCGATCATGTGTGGCCGCGATAATGGTATTGTCCGCGCCGATAACGTCCGTGATCTCGTGATCCAACTCTCGCGTCCATTCGGTCGCCCCGACGTGGGTTAGGGCTCGCAGTCGTCGATCACCCAACGCGGTCACGACGCTGTCGTCAGTCACGACCGGCGCTCCTTGTCGTCCCTCGATACAAAAAATACGGAACTGCTCCGGTTTGACATCAGAGTGCTCGTAATCCACGCTCGAAGGACCAAACCCGCGTATGGTCGCGTTAAGCTTGGCGTGAATTATGCTAGACGGCGACGGCTTCGAGCCAGTTTCGAGCTGTCTCTAACGCGACATTGCTAAAACTATTCGCAAACGATGATGTCCGCCGTTCTATTTCTCAAAAACACGTTCGATAGCATTTCGATTTTCATGGCGAATGACTTAAAATCGATAGCCGTCTTCAGCAAGAACTGATCCAAGATAGTCTGCGTCATCGACGAGAAATTCGACGTCATTTAACTGGTAGCGCCGGTGTAGCTCGGTCAAGAACCATCGCGTCGTTTGTTGATTTGCGGTTGGATAGAGGCTCACGTGGAGAATTTCGTTCGTATACGGATCAACCGCACCGTACAGCCAGAACTTCTGACCATGGAGGCGGATCATCTTTTCGTCAACCGCGAGTTGATCCTCGGAGACGGTCGAGATCGGCTGTAGATCGGCTTTATCAACCCAGTTGTGGATAGCGACATGACTCCGATCAATGCCGTATTCCTCGAGAAATTTACTTACCTTGCGTAGTGACATACCGGCCAAGTGACAGCGGATCCCTACTTCAATTGCCCAGAGTGGCGTTCGATCTCGCTCCACAAACGACAAGTCAATCCACGCGATACCATCGTTGAGGCGGTCGAATTCTGCCATAGACACTCAGAACTCGTCCGCCTCATCCTCTAACTTAATGCGACCTATCGATTCTCAGGTTTCTCGGAATATGAATAGTCTGCTCTGTTGAAATAATTTCTTCAGACACAATATCGTCTGAGACAGCCGGACACTGAAGAGCGCATCTTGATCGCCGAAGATTCTACCAGCTCAGAGAGGTGTTCCGATAGCCGTGCGAGATACACAGAGCGTATCCTGTGCGGAGCCACTCCCCGGCTTTCGTGGGCAGCTTATTCAATACAGTCAGCTCACGTATCGCGACTGCAGGTTTCTCGGCGCTACCGCCTCGTCAATCCTACCATTTGTCACCGTCGAGGATGCACGGTACGTATGGGTAGCGATGGTCTCATTGAGCTCGATCAGGACTGTTGGGTAGCGTTCGCAAAGTACAATCTGATACTGGCAACGGCGTTCGGTGTTCTCGCCGTAGGCATCCGGACGATGCGGCCAGACAACGTCTTGTTGCTCGTCGAAAACGGGGCACTCGCGCTGTTGTTCGGCGCCGTCCAGACGTACGCATGGCTCTCATCCTAATGTGTGTCGATTCCGACTACCGAAGAACTCGTACAGAGTTGTCGAAACGAGACGACCGCCGCACGGTCTCGTCGTACCGTGAAACGGCGGGAGACACACACGTACACCGAGCGGGTGGTTCAGCGTCGAACGCCCGAACAAAACGGAATTTTTGTGCTGACTACACCCTCTGGGCCTTGTTTAGACGCCAGCGTTCAGCGGTTTGCCCCCTCGATCGCGCGTTCAATGTTTCTCACCGCTGATTTCATGACAAGTTCGCGGAGTAGCGATGTCTTCACCGCCTCAAACGTGTAATCCGTCCGTTTCGCGTAGTGATGGCTCGCTTGGACACGATCCACGCCGGTTGCGTCGATTGTCTGAACATCTCCGAGTTCGTATAGTTCGACCGACGCGTCAAGGATCTCCCGCTACCGCTTCATCGGAATCGCTTGCTTCCGTGTACACATGGTCGAGAAGTGAGGTAACGTCTCAACCGTCAAATCGAGTGATTCCACGACTCTCGGCATTTCTCGAAGAACGTCCATCAGCGTGCGGTAATCGTGTGCGAGATACTCTTTGAAGTCTTGTACAGCAAGAATCACCCAGTCAGCATACCCGTCTCTTCCGGGACGGTATGCCGGAGCTGGCTCGCCAGCGACGGCTTTTTTGGCGAGCGAAACAACCGCCTCTGCGAAGCGGGAGATCTTGGTTTGCACACCCAATCTGTCCCGCTTCACATTCTAATAGATTTGGTAGTTCGTTGTATCTACTAGTGAAGCGATATTAATTAGGCATCTCTCAGACTGACCGGGTCTCTCCGTCTAAACAAGGCCCATTATCGTTATTCCACAGCACAGTAATGGTTTGCTAGGGCTGTGTTGAATCACCATACTGCAGCGAGGTAGGCCGCTAAATCAAAGGAGTTGAAGCGGGAGACTTCAGTTGTTCATGACCCAAATCTCCCGCTTCATCGGAGAAGTTGTGCCGGTTGCTCAAAGAGTTACTGGCGATGGAGGCGAATCCGCCGCCCCGGAAGGTGGCGGCGGATTCGCTGACTATGCACTCGTTTCCCTTCACGGTCTGCGGATTTACCTCGATTCATCGTACCGCATGACGATCGACCTACTCAAAGAGATGCCACAAATAACCGGGGAGATCGGCCTCAACGCGGCCGATCTCCCCGCGCCGTCCACGTTGTGTAAGGCATTCGACCGGATCAGCATGAGCGTCTGTCGAGTGCTGCTGCGCCAGTCGGCGCACCTGCACGATCTCTCTGAACACGCCGCGATCGACGCCACGTTCTACGACCGCTCACCAGCGAGCCGCCACTACTGCCAGCGAATCAGCTACCGCGTTCAAAAGATCAAAGTCACAAAACTCGTCGATACAGCGTCTCAAGCCGTCCTTGACGTTCATTGCTCAACGAATCGGGAGGGAAGCGACGCAGACCTCGCTGAGCAGATCGCCCGCCGGAACGCGGGCGATCTGCGGTCTCTTGCGGCCGATAAAGGCTATGACAAGCAATCGCTTCGTGAAGGATTACGCGACCTCGGAATCAGACCGCTGATCAAGCACCGTATCTTCACTCCGTACGACCACGCACACAACGCCAGAATCGACGATAACAGCTACAATCAGCGCTCTATGACTGAAACTGTGAACTCGGCTGTGAAGCGTTCGCTCGGCTTCGCCGTGCGAGCGCGGTCATGGTTTCGTGAGTTCCGAGAAATCGCGCTGATGTGTGTCGTCTATAACATCAAGCGCTTCGTCAAACAGTGAATCTCTACGCCTTACAGCGATTCAACACAGCCATCTGAACCGCCCGAGTCAGACCCACTACAACCAGCTATCCGGGCAGCAACTGCGCTGCCGACGGCCGCCAACAGAGCTCTTCTGGAGGGCACACAACCGAATGAATAGGTTGATAAAAATCAAGTTCGGTTTTGCTCACGAGCAGAATTTGACTGACCGAGCAGATTCTAGGAGATCGACACGCTGTATTCAACAACAGCTGAGCAAGTTCCCGATTTATTATCAGACATTCAGTATAAGATATAGGTTATTGAGGATGAGGACGACGATACTTGAGCGTGGGTGGAGATCAGGCAGAACCGGGATCGAACACCCAAATCATGTTGTTCTCGTGGCCGCGATTACCCGTATCCTCGCCGATAACGACCCGTCCGTCGTCCATGACGACGATGTTGTCGGGTTCGGCGATTGTGTTCTCGGGGTCGAGCGAGGTCTGCCCGCTCATGGCCATCGATTTTGCCAGATTCATCGTGCCCTTTAGACGACCTTGGTCTTCGTCGTCCTTCGTCGGGTTGAACGCACACGATTGACACGCCTTGTCGTTGGCGTTCGGATTCGCGTCGTAGGGACAGCCACCACAGATGTTGGCCTCCGGCCCACCGGTGACGATCGGCTCCATCTCACTGATGTCGTAATCGCTTTCCAGTGGCATTCGGTAGACAGCTCCCCATTCGTCGCCGTTCAGCTGGATGTCGCCCTCGTCGTCACCCATCGTTCGGTTGGTATTCGACATGGCGACATACATGTAGTCCTCACCCGCTTCGGCATCGCGGCGGATATTGATCCCCTCCATCTTGCGGAACTCCGTCGTTGCGCCTTTCCGCATTGCGGCCTGTCGACATTGGAGGAAGGCGACGCGATCGTCGTCTGCGTCCCCTACGGCCCACGCATCCATCTCCGCGTCGGTGATATACGAGTTCTCACCTTCCTCGTAGTCCGCCTGGGTGATCTCGTCGTACTCGGCGATCCACTCCTCGATTTGGTCGTCGCTGGCGTGCCCGAGTTCGATCCACTCGATGCCGAAGCTAACCTTGTCGGGATCGCCGCCGAGCGGTCCGTCTTGAGTGGCTTTCGCGGCGTACAGCGTTCCCGAGGAAAGGTCGCCCTTCTCATCGGCAACGAATTTGTAGAAGCCACGGGCGGTCCCGTCGGAGGTGGTGTAGGCGGTCTTCTCGTCCGGCATGACAACCGCGTTCTCGTGCGTCGAGCGGCCGAGCGCGAACCGCTTCTCGGGTACCGGCTCCTCGCTTTCCGGTTCGTTCAGTTCGACGATGTACCCGTAGCGGTACGGGTTCGGGAACTTGTCGGCAAAGATGCCGTCATCGTTTCGTTCGTGGCCGAGGTGCCGTGCGAGCCGCTCGACACCGCCTTTGTACTGCCAGTCCGGGTTGTTCCACACCGGCGTATCCGGAATCGAGTAGTTCTCCTCGGAGGTCAGCGGGGTGCCCCACGGAGAGACGGTCCCGAAGCAGTTGACCCAGGTTCCTTCCACGGCGGAAAAGTCGAGATTCTCCATGCCGAGGACCCGCCACGTGCCGTTACGGCCGTTCTGCTGCAGGTGAACTCGCGTCATCGCCCCCGGACGGTGTTCCCAGTTGGTGAACAGGTAGCCTTCGTCGGGTTCCTCGCTCGACGGGACGTAGCCGTTGAAATCGGGGTTGATCTGCCCGGTGAGCGAGTCGCCCTCAGGCGTGTAGACGGATCCCAGTTCCTCGCCGTCGTCGGTCTCGTCGCCGCCAACCGCAAGCCGCTGATAGTCACCCAGTGCCGTCCGCACCCGCTTGTCGTACGGTTCGGGTACTCCGTCGCCGTCGTCGCTGTAATCGTCGTCGTCTCCCTCGGGAATCTGGACGCTCTGGAAATCCCTGGGGAGCTGGTTCATGTCTACTCCCGTGACTGCGCCGAGAATTCCCGGTTCGTCCTCCCCGTCGAGGTTCGCGTCCGGGTGTTGGACGTTGAAGAAGAACCGCCCGTCCTCGGTGATGAACATGCCAGTGATCTCAGCACCAATGATGGTCGTCGCAAAGCGGTTGAGCGTCGCTCCTTCCTGTTCGATCCCGTGGCCTTCGCCTTCCGCTTCTTTACCAGCCACACTGCCCGCTGTCTGGCTCGCCGCCGTTAACGCGGCTAGACTCGATACGACCGTGCGCCGGGTATACCTCTTTGACATCCGAGTCAGCCATCGCCCACTTCCGACTTAATATATTATATTTCTTATATTTTCGGCGAAGTATACACTCGTTCCACGGTGTAGTAATATAGAGACGTACGTCCGGCTACTTCGTTTTGTTCGACCGTTCGCTCGATCATCCATCCCGGATCCTCACGCGACCGCTCACTCTCTTCGAAGGCGATCGGCAACGATCCGAGCTGAGCGATCTCGTCTTTGTACAGGTCGTCCTTTTCGGCGTACAACGGTTCCTACTGTACGAAGATGTGCCGACTTTGAGCGGGAAGTATTGTGCCGGTGTTCAAAGTCGGATCTCAATTTCCCGGGACGTTGATTGCGGTTGCCGCTGAACCCGATTGCTTCCACTCGCAGTTAGCTTGATTACTGAAGAATCCGGCCGCTGATCACGAACTGCACCGTTAAACCACGGAAGTACTGATTGCACGGTTCACATGCCTCGTTGATCGACCCGTGAATCGGTCAGTACAGTTCACATATCGTTTAAATTGGGCTCGTTCTCTGTGCGATTCGCAATCTCTCTGAGAGCCTTTGTTACGGCCTCGACTTCGATAGTAGACTCAAAAGACTCGAACCTCTCAAGCGTGCTGTCCGACCAATCTCCTGTACTCTTTTGATCTTGAATGAACCCTTCGAGGAAGACGACAGCACGGTATGCCTCTTTGGGGCTAGGATCAGCCGGAACATCTGATGGCGCAATTGAGTTGAGATCGGTCTGATATTCGTAAATCTCAAACGCCCACTCTCCGCAATCGTCACGAAACGGCTCATAGCGCTTCCCGAAATTGGAAGAGTCTGTTTGATGTCTCATATGTATGCTTACATATTACTATATACTGACCAGTTACGTTTCTTTTGAACAAGGCAACAAATATGACATTATTTTAAGTATTGTTTAGACGCGGAACTAAACTATTTATTCCGCCAATGGTGTCGCAGAGTATTCACCCAAGATGCAATCAGGTTCCATCGGCTAATTCAGGATTCCTTTAGAGAAAATAACACAGTTCCCCTGCTGACTACATCCTCTGTATCGATCAGACCGTACTGACAGTTCCTCGGTAGCTCGGGAAGACGCTGTAAGATGTATAACGCGTATTCAGCACAGTCTGGGGATTCGTATCGGCTTGTAACCATTCCCGACGTAGGGTTATTTTAACTCCCAATGCCTGTCTCTTTCGTACAACGGCGACGCGTGGATGGCGGTTCAATCTGTTCGTGGTATTTGAACTCGGACAGTAGAAGCGACGCACTTAGCGACACGTTTCGATAATAGTAAGTCGAAGTTGTGGTTGTTTGACGGATGTGTGGTACTGATATTTAATGACTTAACTAAACTGGCGAACGTGAGGATTCACTATGGATGACCCGAAGGAATATAGTTATAGAAGTGACATTCTCGGCATATGAACGCCCTGAACAACCTCCACAAGGCAAGCAAGTCCTCTCGGATTGGCTATCGTGGGCTCTCTGCACTTCTGGGAGTTGTAACGCTAGCAATATTCGGGATTGATCGATTCCTGCTTGAAACGGCAGGTCAACCACTTGAAGAAGTATCTATGTATGTGCTATATGGTGTCCTACTCGTCGTCGGGGTGAGTGCCTTCTATGCGTCAGTAAACGGTCAAGACCTCAGAACAGCAGTTCTCCTTTCATTAGGGCCGGTCGGTGGACTCTCAGTGTACCTAATTGGGTATCACCTCGTCTTGCCCCCGAGTACTGACTCTCCGACGTGGCTCATATTCCTCGCCTTTACCGCGGGGTTCCTTGCAATTGGGACTATAGCACACCTTTGTGGTCGTTTAGTCCAAAAAGTGTTCTAAACCTGTTTTGAGCGTCTTCCTTTTTCGACAGATACCAGACGCCGTACACTCAAGACCATCGTGTTCAGATTAGCTGATTCCATGCGAAACTGAACGAACTGAGCCAGTCGTCGGTGGTTTCTGCTTCGGCGTTGCTGAAACAGTTTGAGAAACAGGTAGTTCTACGTTTTATCTCTCTAAGGACACGTTCAACGGCATTTCGATTTCCATGTGTTTCGTATCTGAAATCGAAGCTGTGGCGTTGACACGCATCTTGTAACGAGCGCGATCCATCGACGAGAAACACCGCGTCGGAGACGTCGTGTTTCTCAGAGAGTCCTGTCAGAAATGAATGAGCAAGAACCTTTGTTTTTGTCGGTTCAAGCTTTGTATAAGATAATTCGTTTGTCTCGGGATCGACTGCGGCATACAGCCAATATTGCTCATCGTTGAGTCGGATCACGGTCTCGTCAACTGCATCGTGATCCGGACACCGCCCAGCTTCGGGCTGTAGATCGGCTTCGTGTGCCCAATTATGAACGGTTGATCGAGCACGTTCGACACCAAATATCTCAAATATAGAAACAGTATTTGAAAGTGATAATCCAGCGAGATAGAGCAGAAGACCGAGCTTCATCAGTAATCTCGGTGTCGCCTCTCGTTCCACAAAGCCTAATTCGGTCTGGTCGATACTACCGCGGAGATATGTGTTTTCGGGCATAAACCACTCAGAAAACACACCGCCTCACTTTCCATCTTTATCTGAACACCGCCCAAGGCAGTGTCAAAATATATACTATGTTATACGGGATTTCTCGTACCTCAAGATGAGTGACGGACCGAGAGTATCGTAACCCGCCACAAGAACTCTTTGAACCGAAGTACCCCGGCGGCGAAACCCATCCGTCTGTTTACTTTGACGAGCGCATCGAACCGTGGCTCGTCGCTACCGGTGGATTCCTCAGAGACCACAAGTTCTCTCACGATCTCGCAAGCGGGCGGCGGTACGATGCGCCGACGATGATCAAAGCGTTCGTCTACCAGCGCATCGTCGGCATCAAGTCATTCTACGGACTTGCCTCGCACTTCGATGGACGCCTAAAGGTCGCGGCGCTCCTCGGCTTCACTGAGGGCCTTTCGGCGGGCGACACGTTCCGCTCCAAGTGCTGATGGGGTGGAGCGACTTGGCGACAGCTCAAAAGTCCATCAGCATCTCCGGGAGAGCCACTGGCGACGCTCTTCGGCAAGTCCATCACCGCTCAAGAAACCAAAACGTATTCATCCTCTGTATCTCGCACAGCGTTCTTGACAGGTAGTGAGTGATTCTACGGGGTGATGGATTTGTGAGTCACCTGTACTGGCCGATCATGTACTTTCGTAGATCAGCCCATCTCATTCCAAGGTCGCGTTTCGTATCTCGCACGGCTACCGGGACCTCTCTTTGAACCGGTAGAACCCTCGATAGTCGATACGCACTTTTCAGCGACCAGCTGTTTCATACGATATTGTATCTGAAGAACAGGATTTCAACAGAGTCGTTCCTTCGGGTAGCTGATAATTCGAACTACTCTTCGAACCCAGGATCGACGGTGAATGCCTTTGGCGCGCAGGGGAGCCGGTTGTGTTGACACCACTGACAGTGCTCGCCGGTGGTGTATCGACTGAACGAGAACTCAGCGATACGGTTCATCGACTCCGTCACGTCTTCTTTGACTGATTCGAGTTCGGCCTCGTCAAACACCCGCGATTCGACTGTTGGCCCGATCTCGCCGACGTACGCGTACCCGGCCTGTGCGATTGGTTCATCGTATAGGTCACGACAGGCCAACAGATAGATCGGGAGTTGCTTGTCGTCCTGTAGGTCACGGTGGCGTTCAGTCGCTTTGTAATCGATGACGACCAGTTCGTCGTCAGGCGTCCGATAGACCGCATCAATGTATCCAACGAGTTCGTGCCCGTCGATATCGAGTTCGAACTCTCGCTCGGCATCGATAATCTCGTACTCGGGAAGATCCAACTCGAAGTATCGGTCGATACACCCCTGGGCTGCTGGGAGCGCGTCCTCGGCGCGGCGCTGACCGGCGAGCCGCTCACAGATGTCGTACCACTCCTCACGGCGATCGACGTCTTGTTTCGCGGCTTGCTCTGCCGTGTCGTGGAACAACAACCCGATCCCACGTTGTGACACACCGCTTCCGGCGGTGTTCGTGGACTCCTGATAATCGGAGAACGCATTGACCACGTAGTCGAGGTAGTGGCTCCGCGGGCATTCCTCGTACGCCGCTAGCGAGGTGTAGCTGTGCGAGAGCGATGGTGGCGGCGTCGACGGACCAGTCAGCGACGCCACGTGGAGTGTGTCCCGCTCGCCTTCCCATGAGAGGCCCCCGTTGAGGGAGGCTGTTGCGAGGTCTACCACGCGGTCGCGCGCAGCCTCTACCGCGAGTTTCTCGCCGTCATGCGTAACGGTCCCGCCGACGTTCCCGATCGTTTCGCTGGCGAGTGTGGGAGTCCAATTCGCTGTTACATCGGGGAGACACTCTTGGATGTCTGTCCAGAGTGGGAGATGGCCGCGTTCCGGCTGCCACGGGATTCGTGATGGGAGGATCCCACTGACTGCCTCGGAAACGGGGTGCTCGTCTTCAGCATCGACGCCTTGGTCCTCACTGCCTCCCTGTAGGACGAGAACATCTTCGGCGCGCGTGATTCCGACGTGGAACACGCGCCGAGTTTCGCGCGCATCACGCTCGACGAAGTCCTCGGCGAACGCTGCGTCCGCGCCATCCGAGAGGCTGGTTTCGAGCGCATCATATGTACGCGAACTTGGAGCCCACTCGTCGGCGGTGATTTGCGGGATGAGGACGACGGGGAAATCGAGCCCCTTGCTTTTGTGGATGGTCATGACGTTGACCGCGTCGTCGGCGATATCCGGCTGGCTCGTGGGTGCGGTGCCGCTCTCATCGAACAGGGAGTCGTAGTGTTCGAGGGAGTCGATGAACTCGGGGGTGAGCGGCGGTTGGACGGCACTGTCTCCGTACTGTTCGATCACATCCTCAAGCTGGGCGAGATCTCGACGCTCCTGCTCGCTGAGATACCACTCGATGTTCGTGAGCGCTGTGAGTTCGCGGTACAGGTGGCTGAGTGACGCCGAGTCCCGCAGATCGAGCAGTTCCGTGACGTGATCGCGGGCGTCCGCGATGCGGTCGGGCTCCTCGAACTCCTCTAGCGGTGTGTCACGGAGCGCGTCCACGAGTGAATCGTCCCCGTCATTGAGTGTTCGAAGGTCTGTGTCGCACACGCGGTACCGCATCAGGAGAACACGGTTCCAACTCACCTCGTCGTCCGGCCGGGCGAGCGCTTTCAGATACGCGGTGACGGTGCCAACGCCGACTGACTCCGTGGCTAACTCCCCAGCCACCTGGTACGGGATCCCGGCATCCTCGAACTCCTCGATGACGGGTGTGGCGTGGCTGTTCTTCCGGACAAGTAGCGCGATGTCGCCTGGATCGTACGTCTCATCGAGGGTCTCTGCGGCACCGCTCACCAAATTCTGCACGACGGTGCGAAGTTGCGCCGCACCGTCCGCATCCTCCTCGTCTTCGTCATCTGGGAGTTCGACGGTAGCGACGGTGTCCCCGTCGTACTCGGGCTCATCAACCCGAGTGAGCGTCTTGTGTCGTTCTCGGTGGTCGAGTTTCTGAATTGCTTCGTTCGCCAAGTTCAAAATTGGCTGTCGGGAGCGGAAGTTCTCCTCTAGCGGTTCGTCGGTGAGCGTTTCGAACGCTTGGTCGAGCTCGTCGGCGATGTTGGCGACGTGCGCGCCGCGCCACTCGTAGATCGCCTGATCGTCATCGCCAACGACGAACAAGTTGTCGTCGGTGACGAGCGACGTGACGAGGTCGAACTGAAGGCGATCGGTGTCTTGGAACTCGTCACAGAACACGTAGTCCCACCGCTCGGCTATTTCCTCACCGACCGGCGAGTCCATCAGCGCGGCTGTCTCGACGACCAGCCCGTCGAAGTCGATGCGGTTCCGCTCGTCGAGTTCTCGTTCGTATGCCGCATATCCTGCTGTCAGGTCACGGGCAGCAAGACAGTCGGAAACGAACGAGTCGAGGTGGTCCGTGAGTTCGAGATTGAGATCACCGGGAATTCCCGTTGGAGCACCGTTTGCGTAGCCGCCGAGCAGATATTTTGGGAGTTTGTGCGCGTTGTCTGGGAGGTCTCGGGCACCCGCCTCGTGTGCTTCGAACGCAGCTTCGAGCGCGTCACACAACTCAATGAGGCGATCGAGGAAATCTCGGGCACTCGGTTCGATACCGTGCGTGCCGAGCGCATCGCGTTCAGCGACTAACTCTGACCGGACATCCGGGATCGAGTCGTGAACGCTCCCGATAGAGCGCCCACCGAGATGATCGCCGGCGATATCCTCGATCCGCTCCGGAAGATCAGCGAGTTCGTAGACACGATCGGCCGACCCGAGGAACGCGTCGATGTCGTCGGGCGTAATCCCGCTGCGTTTCATCGATCCGATGAAGTTCAGGAGTTTCGAGGCAGCGCCAGACGCGTACCCGTCGCCGCCGTACACATTCGGTTTCACCGACCGGTACTCGATCTCGTCGAGGACGTCGATGACGATGGCGTACTTTTCGGCATCTGTGGCGACCTCGAAGTCGGGGTCGATCCCGGCTTCGTACGCGTAGTCGGTGAGAATCTCGTTACAGATGGAGTGGTACGTGTACGCGTCGATGTCGTATCCGGCGGTCCCGAGTTTCGCGTTGAGTTTCTCCCGCATCGAGTCCGCGGCGTTATTCGTGAACGTCAACGCGAGAATTCGGTCCGGGGAGACGTCTTCCTCGTCAATGAGGTGCTCTATTTTCCGCACCATCGTGAACGTCTTCCCGGTCCCTGCACCAGCGAGCACCCGCATCGGGTACGCGTTGGAGTCGATGATCGTCTCCTGCTGGGGCTCCGGTGAGATATCTGTCTCCGGAACCGGGAACCACGACGGGTACGCCGTCTCGTCGCTCATCGCCGCACCTCCTGAGACAGGCGGTCAGCACACATCTCCCGATAGTCACAGTCCGGGCACGCCTCCTCGGTGATGAGCTCGAACGGTTCCGGCTCAAACCCGTTGTTTGTGATGCCGTCGTGTGCGTCCTGAATGAGCGCCCAGATCGTGTCTCGGTGTTCGTCGTAAATCTCCGTGGTTTCCCGTGGGTAGCCGCGTGCAGACACCTCGTACCCGTCTGGGGTACTCTCGAACGACGTGCGATTGAGGAGCCCGTAGAAGCTGAACCGGACCTCCATCCCCTCTTTGTAGAACGGTTCGTTCTTCACGCCCTCGATGTACGTCGCCGTCTGAAACGCATTCCGTACCCGCTTCGGTTCGTGCGCCTCGCCGTCGAGATGCTCGTCGAGACGCTCGGCCGTCCCAGACGAGAGAGCACCGCGAGTGTTCCGCTTGTAGTCGAAAATATGGAGCCCATCGTCCGTTCGGATGACGTTGTCTGCTTTCCCGTGAAGCTCTCGCCCATCGACTTCGCACTCGACCCAGCATTCTGTAGCGAGTGACCGGCGGGCGTGCTCGCTCCCGTCACCACCATCCGGATCGAAGAACGACTCGATGGCAGCCCGATTCTCAACGCGTTGGTACTCTTGGTGTGCAGCCGATTCGTAGTCATCCGGCGTGCTGTGCTCGTCCCACTTCGCATCGAAAATCCGCATCGCTCGGTCGGAGATGACTCCCGGATCGTCGTCTCCGTCGGTCGCGTCACACACGTCCTCGATCGTCTCGTGATAGATCGTTCCTTGATTGAGGTAGAGTTCAGTCCGATCTGGCGTGTTCACGTCCTGTCCGTACCGGTAGTCGTACAGGCGTGGACACGTCGCGTACGTCGCCAACCGAGATGGAGAGAGATCGGTGCTCATCGTCGAACCTCCCCATTAGCAAATTCAACGCGCGCACGCAACGCCTGCCGGAGTTCGTCGCCCCGTGAGCCACTCTGATCGAGGAGCTCCTGAATCTCACCAAGTTCCGCTTCGACGTCGTCGAGCGACACCGTCACGTCCTGACTGTTCGCGCGCCGCACCTCCGCGAGCGCGTCATCGACCCGTGACAACAGGTACTTTTCTGCTGCCTGCTCGCTCGTAATCTGCGGGTCGTCGGCGTCGGTCACCCACGGGAGTGCTTCGTATGCCGCCGTGAGGAACCGCGAGGCCTGCGCACGCTCTTCGAGCGCTGTGTCCTCGAACTCATAGAGACAACAGTACAGTTGCTCCGTCGCTGCGCCCGCACCGACAGCCAGTCGTCGCCGCGCATGCTCCGTGTGATACCGTGCGAACGGGCGACTCGACGCCGTCGACGTCGTCGGGAACGTCGCCTCCACGTCCGTCGCATCGAGTTCCGTGACGCTTGGGTAATCCGGCATCGACGCGACGCGCTCCGTGGGGAACAACCGGGTCAGGAACGCGTCACCCGGGTACTCGCCGTCGACGAGGTTCACGAGAAACACCGCGCGGAACGACTCGTTTTTGACGGCCTGCAAATGATCGACGCGCACACCGCCGTCGAGGTCCGTCGCACTCGTCTGGTTCTGCTGTGGCGCGTACTCGTGGGCGCGTTCCAACATCTTGCCGAACGACGCCCACGTCGCATCGATAATCTCGGTGGCTTCGAGGAACTCCGCCATCCGGAAGGCTCGGCGGACGTTCCCGAACTGTGATCGTGCGTCAAGCGGCGAGGCCCGCTCTGCGACCCGCTCTTTTAACCCAGCAGCGGTGGCCCACCATCGAACCGCATCCTCGATCGACTCCATGTCGCGCATCCGGTCCACGCGAGTGCTGTCGATGTTCGGGCCGAAATCGGTGTGGTCGTCGCTGTCGCCGTCGTCGGCTGCGAGCCGGCGGACGGCCGCGAGCAACTCTCGGATTGCCGGGTCATCGCCGAAGCCAGTCACAGTCGTCGATTCCGTTGGGATCCCTGTGCGTTCGAACGCTTCGATGACGTCTGTGACACTCTCTCCGCTCCCCTTCGTGGCGACCGCGATATCGCCGTACCCCCAGTCGGGCTCGCCGACGAGTGACTCGATCTCGTTCGCAACCGCGGCAAGGTGCCCATCACTCGACTCCGCAGCCAAGATGGAGACAGCCCCGGACTCCGGATCGGCTTCCACTCGCTCGTCGGCGAAGTACGCTGCTGTGGCCGCCGGCCGCGTCGACGGCGTCGTCGGGGGCCCGCGTCGAGACTCGTTGAACGAGACGTACTCCGTCACCGGTCCCGCCTCGACCCACGTGCGACGTACACTCGCGTTCTCCTCAGCGACACACACGAGCTCGCAGTCCGCTGTGAGCGCATCAAGGTACGCACGGTCAAGTGGGAAGAACTCCTCAAACTCGACCGCAAGCACTGCTTCGACATCGACGACGTCATCGCGGTTGTCACCAGTGAGCACGTCACGCGCCTCGGAGATGAGTTGCCCGCGCTCCATGTGATCGTGCTCGGCGAGCCACTCGTGGAACGCGTCAAGCGCAGCCGATATCTCTTGGAGCTCCGGTGTCTCGTCGGGCGTGACGGTCTGCCAGGAGAGCGTGTCCATCACGTGGTCCACATCGTCGATGAATGACGGCTGTTTCGACGCTCGTCGCAGGTACTCCGTCTCCCACTCGTAGCCAGCGAGGAACCGATGGAGGAGTTCGCGCCGCAGCGCGTCAGAGAGGATTACACGATCATCAGTCTGATTGAGAACATCAGTCGCGTGTACGACGAGCGATGTCACGTACGGCGTCGCCGCGCCCGACAGTTCCTCACCTAGCGTCTCACGGAACGTGTCCGTGCTCGTCGGTGCCCCTGTGATGACGAGTATCTCCTCGGAGTCGTGCTCGTCGAGATACGCCGTGTAGATCTCGCGTGCCGCTGCTTCGACATGTTGTGTGCCGAACGGTGCTGTCACCAGTTCACCATCGAAACTGCGGTGGCCCCTATCGCTCATTGCTTCCCCTCAAACAGAGCAGACAGAACGGTCGTGGCTGACATACTATTTAGCTCAAAGACCTATCAGTTAGGCTTTCTCCCAACAGACCACACGCAGCGATACCGTCACAGACGGTGGTGACAGCCGATGGAGACTGACGATACTCGCGCGATCGTCACCGGCGTGTTCGCCGGCTCAATCGACCTCGCAAACGTCCTCGCCGCGAAACGCACGTGGATCGAACGCCCCGGACCTGGCGGAGTCGACCGTGTCCGCGGTCAGTCGGCGGTGTCCGGCGCGCCGGTAGCTTCTCCGACCCCGTCGTCAAGCGTCGGCGGCAACTCCCCCTCGTACCCATCTGGCACGTGCGGGCAGAGCGGGTCGCTCCCCAGTGGGTCTCCCGTCGTCGCGAACGCCCGCGACCGGCTCCCGCCGCACACCTGCCGGAACTCGCAGGCACCGCACTTCCCCTTCAGCTGGTCCGGTTCGCGGAGGGATTCGAACAGCTCCGTGTTCCGGTAGATGTCGACGATCGATCGATTTCGGACGTTGCCCGCGGACGACGGAAGAAACCCGGACGGGTACGCCTCACCGGTGTGGCTCACGAACGCGAACCCGCGACCGGCGGTGATTCCGCCGCGCCGCCTCGCCGCCCCCTCGTCGCCGTCGGATTGGAGCCCGACCCGCCGGTAGAAGGGCGCCTCGGTCGTCTTGACGCCGAACGGCTCCGCCTCGGCGACGCCGTGGAGCCACTCCATTACATCTTCGGCCCGCTCAGGGGCGATCGGGTCGAGGATCCGCCCTCGACCGACGGGGACGAGGAAGAACACGCTCCAGAGAACGGTGCCGAGGTCTCGCACTCGGTCGCGGATCGCGGGGAGCTCGTCGACCGTCTCCGCGCAGACGGTGGTGTTGATCTGCAGCGGGAGCCCCGCGTCGGCGGCGACCTCGGCCGCGTCCAGCGTGCTCTCGAAGCTCTCCTCGCCCCGGAACCGGTCGTGGCTCTCGCGCGTCGCGCCGTCGAGGCTCAACGCCATCCGCCGGATCCCGGCGTCGGCGAGGGCCTCGACCCGATCGGGCGTCAGCGACTGCGTCCCGCTTGGCGTGATCGTCATGCGGAGTCCCCGATCGTCCCCGTATGAGACGAGTTCCATCAGGTCGTCTCTTGCGAGGGGATCGCCCCCGGAAAGCACGACGAGCTGGCCGTCACCGAACGCCGCCGCGTCGTCGAGGAGTCTCTTCCCCTCCTCGGTCGTCAGCTCGTCGGGGTGACGCGCGGGCTTCGCGTCGGCGCGGCAGTGACGGCAGGCGAGTCCGCACGCCTGCGTCACCTCCCAGATGAGGACCAGCGGCCGCCGGTCCGTGTCGAAATCTTCGAACATCAGCGTATCGGCAATTCTCGTCCTACCCGTATGGGTCCTATCCCGAACGTGTTCACGCGCACAGGCGTAGCCCTAGATGCCTCAGTGAGTCGCCGATCACCCCTCAGTTTGATGTTGTCACCCGTTGAAGCCGAAGCATGGCAGACTCTGTCCTCGTCGCGATGGACGACTCGCCGCTGAGTCGGGAGGCGCTGGCGTACGCCTTCGAAACGTTCCCGGACGCGGAGATTACTGTCGTCCACGTCGCCTACCTCGATCTCGACATGCTTCCCGATGACACCAGGGAAGTCTTCCAGGAGTCGCTTGACGAACTCAGCGGTGTCGGCGACGAAACCGCCGCGTCTGTGTTTGACACCGTCCGCGATGTCGCCGACGATCGCGAGGTGTCGGTCACCTTTCTCACGGGCGAGGCGGAGCGCCGCATCGTCGAGTACGCCGATGACGGGGCCTTCGATCACGTCGTACTCGGGACGCACGGCCGCTCGGGGATCTCACGAGTGCTGGTCGGAAGCGTCGCCGAGGCCGTCCTGCGGGAGACGACCGTCCCGACGACGCTAGTGAAGTAAGCGGACCGAGTCCCGCTAACAGCAGCCGTCGTCGTCGGCGCCGCAGACGCTACCGTAGTCGATCCCGGTCTCGTCGCCGATCGATTCGTTACATTGCTTCACCATCGTCGTGAACGCGAACTCCGAAGACGATTCTTTCGCCGTCGCAAGCTCCTCGCCGAGCGTCTCGGCGGCCGCGACGACTGCCTCGTCAGTGGTTCCGCCCTCGCCGGCGTCTCGATCGGAGGCGCTCAACAGCACCCACCACCGGTGGACCGCGCAAACTCCTCACCGATCTCGTCGCTGATCGCGTCGTCCGTTCGCTGGAGGAGTTCGACCAGCTCGTTCTGTGCGGCCTGCTGACGCTGGATCGTCTCGTTGTTCGACAGCTCCGACTGGAGTTGCTTCAGCTCCGCCATCACCGACTCGTCGAAGCCCCCGCGCTGCAGCTGCTGCTGTTTCTGTTGGTACTCACGGAGCAGCGCCATCGCGTCGGCGTCCTCCTGGAGCGCCTCGTCGGCCTCGACGAACCGCTGATACGTCTCCGACTCGCTGAGGGCGTCGAGGAACTCGCGGAGCGCCGCCTCGACGTTCGCCTCCACGTCCTCGGGTGCCGTCGGCTCCGCGTTTCCGTCGGCCACGTCGACTCCCTCCGCATCCCGCGCGTCGCTCACGAGGGCGTCACCTCCGGCGCGTCCGTCTCGGTGATGTCCGCTATCCCGGTGATCTCGTCGCTGAACGCGCTCAGCTCCGCGAGTCCGATCGGCTCGTCCCGACGCAGCGGCGCGAGCATCATCGGTGTTTCGAAACGCTCTTTGATCTCACCGAGGTACTTCTCCTGTTGTGCCCGCCGGTTGGCGAAGAAGGCGTTGTCGCCGTACTCCTCGGGGAGGAGGTAGTTCGCTACGACGAACGCCGTCTCGATGCCGACCTGGTCTCTGAGATCCTCGGCCGCGCGATACGCCTCCATCATGGGCGTGTACTCGGGGTACATCACGAACGCGAAGGAGCTCCGATCGGGGTCTTTCATCGTCTCGATGACCTCGTCGTACTGGTCGCCCTTCGCGGGCGCGGCGCCCTTCGTCAGCGAGCCGAGGTCCATGAACCCCTTCCAGTCGGAGGGGAGTTCGAGCAGGCGGAGCGTGTGGCCCGTGGGGGCCGTATCGAAGACGACGATGTCGTATCCGTCCTCGTCGAAGTAGCTGACGAACTTTTCGAGGGCCGCCATCTCCTCGGCACACGGCGACTCCAGCTCTTCCTCGACGTTCGAGATCGCGGCGTCAACGTCTATCTGCGTGTCGTCTTTCTCCTCGTACATCTCCGTGACGTGATCGAGGACCTGCTCGCGGTACTCTTCGAGAGCCTTCTCCTGGTCGATCCGCGCCGCGTCGAGGTTCGCCTGGCCCACCGACGTAGGCTCGTGACCGACCGGCTCGCCGAAGATATCTTCCAAGTGGGCCGCCGGGTCCGTCGTGACGACGAGCGTCTCGTAGCCGGCCTCCGCGAGCTTCGTCGCCGACGTCGCCGCGACGGTGCTCTTGCCGACGCCGCCTTTCCCGGTGAAGAACAGGTACCGCGTCTCGTCGCCGCTCGGCGTGACCTGCTCGGCGACCGACGCCGGGTCGGCCAGCGACTCGACGTCGATGGACTGGTCGGTATCGACGTCGGTAGCCGAGCCGACCTCGACGGTCGCTTCCGCGCCGTCGTAGAGGACGCCCCCGACGTCCGCGAGCAGGTCGAGCCCGGCGATCTCGCCGGGCTGGAGCGGGTACGTCGCCGTCGCGTCGGCGTCGAACTCCTCGCGGGCGCGCTCGATGACGGCCTGCTCGTCGTCGCGTTTCCCCTCGAAGAAGGGGTCTTCACACACCGACTCGGGGAGGTAGCCGTTGAGGACCAACAGCTGCGACTCGATCCCGAGTTCGGCGAGGTCGCTCGCGCTGCGTTCGATCTCGTCGATCGAGGAGTCCTCGGGCTTACCGACGAACGCGAACGAGGTGCGCTCGTCGTCTTGGAGCGTGTCGATCGCGCGCTCGTAATCCCGCTTTTTGTCCTCCATCGAGGCCGCCGGGCCGATACACGTCGAGCCGCCCTTCTCGAGTTCGGCGTTCCAGTCGGAGGGGAGCTCCATCAGCCGGATGGTGTGGCCCGTCGGCGCCGTGTCGAAGACGACGGCGTCGTACTCCGGGCTGTCCATGAAGTCGACGAAGTTGTCGAAGGCGGCGATCTCCTCGACGCAGGGGCTGTTGAGCTGCTCTTCGACCGTTTTGATCTCCTCCTCGCCGAGCAGTTCCCGCATCGGCTCGATCGTCTCCTGGCGGTACTCCTCGGCGGCCGTATCGGGGTCGATCTCGATCGCGGAGAGGTTCTCGATCCCGTCGATCGCGGTGACCTCGTGGCCGATCGTTTGCCCGAAGATGTCCGAGAGGTTCGGCGCGGGGTCCGTCGTCACCAGCAGCGTCTCGTAGTCGTTGTCGGCGAGCCACGTCGCGGTCGCACAGCTCACCGTGCTCTTGCCGACGCCGCCCTTTCCGCTGAAGAAGACGAACTCGGTGTCGTCCCCGCTCGGTTCGACTATCTCGCGCGCGCTCGTCTCCGTCGCCTGCTCTATCTGTGACATTTATTAGGCCTCCTGTGGCGGAACACTTCTGTCGATAGCCGCGGTCAGTTCGTCGTACGAGAGGTACTCGCCCTCGGCGACGATCTCGTCGTCGACGACCGTGATCGGGAGAATCGACGGACCGTTCTCCTGTACCCGGTCGTAGATCCGCTGCGTCTCGAGGAACTGGTCGATGTTGTGTTGCATATTCGCTCGACTCACGTCGAGGTCGTCGAACGCGTCCTCGAGCTGGTCGAGCGCCGCGCTGACCTCGACGAGTTCGTCGTCGGGGTCGGGACCGCAGACGCCGGTGGAGCAACACATCGCTTCTTCGTAGAGTGTGAGTTCGGTCATTGTGTGGAGTCGGATCGTCGTCGAACGTCTGATCTATCGTTCACAGCGAGACACGCTGTTCTGTGTCCACTGTAACCGATTCATTTGAACAAATACTCAGACAATTATAAGCCCTTCGGTCGGGTGCCACCAGGTCGGTCACGTGGTCACGGACCTGATACAGCCGAGCGCTACGATCACCCGATGAATCCGTTGGTGGCCCACGATCCCGGTTCGTCGGCACACGTCGCAGTTCGACACTGCGACGCCGGGGCGCTCACGAGGACGAACGCGCTCTCGACGTCGCCGTTCCGAATCTGACGCGTCGCCGTCGGCGGGATCCAGACCGCGTCGCCGGCCTCGAGTTCGACGGATTCGTCGTCGATAACGACGGTGGCTTCCCCCTCTAAGAGGACGTATATCTCCTCGTGATCCTCCGCGGCGTGATCGTGCGGCTTGTTCCGCCAACCGGGCTCGCAGCGCGCGATCGACACGCCGACCTGCTCGCTGTCGAGCGAGTCGGTAAGCGGCCGCATCGCGCCCGAGACCGGCTCGATGTCGGTGTAATTGACTCGTTTGTAGGATACAGTCACGCCGGACACCCCGGCCTCGGGACGGCGCATTCGGCCGTATCGCTGCTCGCGCTTGCCGTCGTGATCGTCGTTGACCGGCGGATGCCCGCCAGAACGCTCTGATCCCTCATACGAAACGATAGTTGAGCGATTGCTATATCGTTTTCGCTATCGAGCGCACTTATTAAGACGGCGCTCCACAACGTTTAATCTCACCTCCGTTCAATTGTGCCGTATGTCATCCACCGATCGCCTGCGACGGTACGTCGTCGACGAGTGCGGCTCGTGTACCGACGAGGACCTGTCCGAGCGTATCGCGGAACTGGAGGAACTGAACGAGGCCGCCGGCGGGTCGGACCTCGACAGCGACGTCGATCTGCTGTCGGCGCTCGGAAACGAGACGCGGTATAAGATCGTTCGCATGCTCCACGCGGCCGACGACGAGGAACTGTGCGTCTGCGAGCTCTCGCCGCTCTTGGACGTGAGCGACAGCGCGATCAGTCACGCCCTCTCGAAGCTCACCGACGCCGGTCTCGTCACGCGTCGGAAGGAGGGGAAGTGGCGGATGTACCGCGCCACGCCGCGGGCGAACGCGGTCCTCGTCGCGCTCGACGGCTCGCGGTCGCTGTGAAGGAAGCCCAAGTCGCCGATACCGAACGCGATGCGCGGGCCGGGCGGAATACCCGTCTCGCGGCTCGTCCGGACGCTATTTATTCGCCTGCGAACGAGCGATACCCATGAAAGTGATCGGCGTCGCCGGACCGTCGGACTCCGGAAAGACGACCGTCGTCGCGGGGCTGGCGACTCGGCTCAGCGACCGCGGAACGGTGGGGACCGTCAAGCGGCTCACTCACGAGCCGGACATAGACACCGAGGGGAAAGACACCGCCAGACATCGCGCGGGCGGATCGTCGCGGACCGTCGGCCTCACCGACGACGGGGGGTGGTTCGGCACCGGCGACGGGCGGACGCTCGAAGACGTGCTCGACGACTTCGCGCGCGAGTGCGACTACGCCGTCGTCGAGGGGTTCAGCGACAGCCGCCTTCCGAAAGTGTCGCTCGGCGATCGACCGGCCGCGGCCCCGGTAGTGGCCACGGCCGCCGGTGCCGACGAACTCGGCCTCGACGACGTAACGCGTCTCGTCGAGGACCTCCCGTCCTACGAGACGCCGGCCTCACTCGTGGCGAAGCTCCGTGACACGGCCGGTACAGGCGATACCGAGAGCGTCGCAACGAGTACCGTGCCGGTGGCTGAACTGGCTCTCGGTGACGACGTGGCGACGCAAGTCGAAGCTGTCGACCGCCGCCTCCGTTCGAGAGGCGGTGTCCGCGAGGCGCGCGTCCACCATCAACAGTCACTCTTCGACGACCGTGACGACCTCGTCTATCTGGTGGTACTGGCTGACGACTCAGTGAGAGCGAACGAGGCGATCGGTGAGGCGATCGATCGACTCGTCGAGACGGCCTGACTACCTCACGTCTGCGGCCCCCTCGAGGGGCGGATAGCTTACTTAAAAGCGGCGAGCGCGAGCTTCGCTTCGACCGAGTTTAGCCGCTGGGACATCGCCGACTTCGTAAGTCGAGTGACGCTGTTATCCCAACACCTCTCGGGTCGTCGCCGCCAGCGATTCATAGAACTGTTCACGCGTCTCATCCTCAACAAGTCCCAAGAATTCTCCAGTCCAAGCGTTGAGATGTTCGTCACAGAACTGGTCAAGTCGCTCATCGAACCCCTCTTCTGACAGGTACGCGGCAAACTCTAATTCCGTCGCGATATGGTCTGGAAGGTCCGGATGGTCCTGAGCAGGCTGGACGCCAAACTCTTGATACCAGCGCACGACCGCCATTGTGGCTGGTCCCTTGACTGGGCCCAGTTCGTCAGAGTCGTCACGATCACGGTAGACGCTCTCGTATGGCGGACACGGTGGTCCCGCTGGGCCGACGAACAGTCGTGTGTGTTCGGTTCGAAGGTTCTTGAGGTCTATCGAACCGAGGTCACCAAACACCGGTTCTAACTCACCGGCTTCGATTGCCTTGGCGAGCCGGTGGCTGGGTTCCCGCCAACACTCGGCGAGGACTGCGTACATCGCCGCTGCGTCTGACTGGAGCGCATCGCTTTCAGCGGTCCGTTCGGCTGATCGCTCACGCCCGGTCGGTGCGTCAGTTTGTCTGGTCATTGGTCTTGTTTGCCGCCGTCGGTCGCGTACGATGACTGTGCGTCGACTCGCTGGATTGGCACGTACTTCAGACCGATCGTGACGATGAGTGCCCCGAACGCGATGATACCGAGGGTGACAGCAATCTCAACGACTGTCGGGGTGTATGCCCCTGCAGTCGCCCAGACATTGGTCGTGATGCCCGTATACTCGCCGCCAAGCGAGATGCCGGGCGCAGAGTCAATGTTGGCGACCTCGTATCCCGTGAATACGAGGCGAATCCCTTCGAACATCGTACCGACGACTGCGAGCACGCTCGCGGTGAAGATGACTGACATACGCTTTCGAAGGGATGGAATTGCCAGCATAGCGAGTGGGACTGCACCACCGACGACCGTCCACAGCCAGAAGTACACCGAGTCCCCGATGAGAAAGTTACTCATGATGGCCCAGAACTCGAAGTGATCCGCCCAAGCGTGTGGTAGTCGCTCGGCCGCCAAGAGGTACACCACGTGGAACGCGAGGAAGATCCCGAGGATCTTGCCGAGGCTCGTGAGTTCCGCTCGGTCGACCTCGAAGTTCGTGTACCTGTCAGCGAGAATCGACACGACCAGCAGCAGGCCGAGCCCGGAGACGAGTGCTTTCGCGATGAACACCGGTGCGACGAGCGGGCTGAACCAGTCACCGCGACCGATCTGCGTTGCGAATATCCATCCCGTCACCGAGTGGAGCGCGACCGCGGTCGGAAGCGCGAGCGCCGCCATCCAGAACATAAGCGTTCGATCACGCTCACGACCCGCTTCGGTGTCTTTGACGCCGAGCGCAAGGGATGACCCGCGTGCAGCCAGGTCACGGCGGGTCAAGAGCCACAGGTACCAGAGGTTTAAGAGTCCGTACAGCAGGACGATACCGAAGTCCCACACCATCGGTGACCGAAAGTCTGGTGAGGTGAAAAACTGGTATAGCCGCCCCGGACGGCCGATATCTGGCAAGATGAGCAGTCCCGCGACGATGATACACGCGAGACTGACAAGCACTCCGAGTCGGGCGAATCCCTCGTAGCGGTGCGAATGGAAGAACTTCGGCGCACTACTGATGATGAGTCCGCCTGCCGACAGCCCCACGAACAGGACGAACATCATGATGTACAGTCCCCACGAGAAGACGTTTCGCATTCCCGTGGCAATCAGCCCCGTAGTGAGCTGATACCCCCACGCAGCCAGCCCAGCGGCCATGAGCACAACGAGCAGGCCGATCCAAAGCTTACCCTTCCCGCTAAAAGACGGGATCGCAACTCGCGACGACCCAGTCTGTTCCGCCATCAGTCGTCACCTCCTGATTTCGCGGATGGGGCGTATGGAATTTCGTCGCCGTTGACCGAATGGTGGCCACCACCCGACTCACCACCGTCACTGTCGGCTCCCTCAGACGGCACGTCGTCGTCGCCGTCAGACCACGGCGAGACATCGTCGAGTTCACTCTCCATCTTGTCCGATGTCTGTGGACGTCCGGGACTCATCTCACCGCTGATGTAGTGGGTCTTCGGGTTCGTTCCGCGGTCTTCGAGCAGCTGGTTCGTCTCGTACTTGTCGATGTACTTCGAGACGGTGCTGCTCTCGTCATCGAGGTCACCGAAGATACGGGCGTCGGCCGGACAGTTGACTGCACAGGCCGGATCGAGACCCTCGTCGACGCGGTGGCTACAGAACGTACACTTCTCGACGACGCCCTCCGGTCGCGCCTCCACGTCACCAGTCCCTCCTTCTGGCATGTGTTCGGGTTCGTCCCAGTTGAATACCCGAGCGTTGTACGGACACGCCGCCATGCAGTAGCGACAGCCGATACACTTGTCGTAGTCGATCTCGACGATGCCGTCGTCGCGGGTGTACGTCGCGTTGACCGGACAGACCTTCACACACGGCGCGTTCTCGCAGTGTTGACACGCCGTCGGCTGGTACTGCATGTCCAGTGATCCGCTCCCGCCGTCTTCGGGGTAGCCGCCCGACGGGGTGTCCATCTTCTTGCCGCCCTCGGTGAGAACGCGGTTCCAGAACTGCCCCATCGGAACGTTGTTCTCCTGTTTACACGACACTGCGCACGCTTGACACCCGATACACCGCTCTTGGTCGATTACGAGCCCGTAGTTTGTCATCGTCAGTCACCTCCTGTGCGGGTAGCTTTGGCACTAGCCCCGCGCGGATTGTCAGATTCGTATTTGTCCGTGTCGATATCGTCGGGGGCGGATTCGACCGCCACCCGCACGTCGTAGAACGCCATCGTCTGGCCGACCTCGCTGACCTCGTTGTGCGTGAGGTCCTGGAGGTGGCCCTTGACAAAGTCGCGGCTCCACCACCCCTGATCGGTGTTGACCAGACCGGGCTGGAACGCGTCGTTGTACTTCGCCTTCACGACCATCTCGCCCCGGTCGTTGTGCACCCGGACGTACTCACCGTCGTCGATGCCACGGGCCTTCGCATCCTTCGGATGGATGTCCAGCTGCGGTTCGGGGTTGATTTCGCGGCTCCAGTTCACCATCTCGTACTGGGAGTGGATGCGGAACCGACTGTGCTTCTGCATGAACATCAGCGGGTACTCGTCGGCCTTCTCGTAGTCGTCGGCAGTCCGGTCTTCGAGCGGTCGCGGAACGTCGAACGTGACGCCCTCTTCGCTCGGGGCGTCGTCGTCGTACATCTTGATGCGTCCCGTTTCGGTCGGGAACTCGTCGGTGTACTTGACGATCGGGACGCTCTCTTTCTTCTGCGTCCCCTGCTCGAACAGCGTGTCGAAGTCGATATCGTCGTCTCGGCCGGCGAGCTTCCGGAGCATGTCTCGTTTCGTCTCCGGGAAACGGTCACCGTACCCGAATCGCTCCGCGAGTCCGCGGATGGCGTAGTAGTCGTCTTTCGTCTCCCACAGCGGTTCCTGCACCTTGTGGCGGTAGCCGAGATGCGGATGGGACCCCCAGCCCGAGCTGATGTCCTCCTGCTCGAACCAGTGGGGAACTGGGAGGATGATGTCCGCGTGCTGGACCGTATCCGTGTGGTGCATGTCCGCGACCACGTACATCTCGAGGCTTCTGATGGCCTCTCTGAACCGCTGTCGGTCAGGGAACTGGTTGCCCATCATGTTCGACTCGATGGAGTAGACAGCTCTGACTTTGTGCGGGTCGCCGTCGATCATCGAGTCGGGGTACTCGGGGAAGAACATCGACGGGCCAGGGTCGGCGTCGCTCGGACTCGCCCAGTCACCGGCGGCGAGCGTCGCGCCGCCGGAGTGGTGGGCGTGGATGTTCCCGTGACGACCGTAGTCACCGGTTAGCCCCATCAACATGGCGTACGTCTGCCCGAAGATGTGTCCGTGTTTGTAGCGCCCGAGTGCGTAACTCGGGGCGATGCCGCCGGGACCGCGGGTCGCCAGCCACCGGATCGCAGTCCGGATGTTCTCGGCGTCGACGCCGGTCTTCTCGGCGACCTTCTCGGGCGCGTAGTCCGCCACGTGGGCTCGAAGTCTCGTCAGTGCCGTCTCGCACGCGATACCGTCGACGGTGAACTCTCCGAAGAGCGCGTACGGGCCGCCGGTTTCTGGTTCCAGTGCGACTGGGCTGTCGCTGCCCTGTTCGACCGCGACGACCTGTTTCTCGCCGCCGTCTTCGAAGACGTCGCTCGCCTTGAGCAACTCCCCGGTGTCCTTACGAATTAGCGCAGGGGCGGTCGTCCGTTTCCGGAGGAAGTCCTCGTCGTACGTCTCGTCCTCGAAGACGGTGTGCATCATCGCGAGCGCGAGGTGCACGTCTTTGCCGGGCTCGACGGGAAGCCACAGGTCCGCCTTCGACGCCGTCGTCGTGTACACCGGATCGACGACGACGAGTTTCGCCCCGTTCTCGATCGCGTCGAGGATCTTCGAGGCGTCCATCTGGAACTGACTGGAGAAGATGTCCGACCCCCAGACGATGATGGTGTTCGCGTTCTCCCAGTCTTCGGCTTCGTTCGTCGGCGGGAGGAAGAAGCCGGTCCCGGTGACGCGGTTGAACCCGCGACCGACGTTGGCGTCGATGCCCCAGGCGGATTGGGTCGCACCGAACAGCGACGCGAGTCGCTTGAACGATTTTCCCGTCTGCCCGTAGTTCCCGGACCCCTCGTGGAAGAGGACGCTCTCGGCGCCGTGGTCGGCTTTCAACGATTGCATCTTGTCGGCGACGAGGTCGAGCGCCTCGTCCCACGAGACGCGCTCGAACTCCGCGTCCGGACCGCGTCCTCGGGGATTGGGGTCGTCGGGGGACCAGTCCGCCCGCTTCATCGGGTACTTCAGTCGCGTCGGGTCGTAGACGCGTTGCGTGTGCGACAGTCCGAGGACGCAGGCTCGCTTGTACTGTTCGTCCTCGGGCGGGTGCGGTTCGATTTTCTTCACCTGGCCGTCACGAACGTGGACGTCGATCGGACACTTCCCCCTGCAGTTTGGTGAACAGACGGTCTGGATAACGTCGTTTTGACCGACAAAGCTCTCGAACTCAGGAGTTGACACCTGATCTTCATCCCCCTCGACCAGTGTCTGGAGAAATCCGCTACCACCAACACCGAGGGCAGCAGCGGCTCCGCCAGCCTTCAGTACATCACGTCTGTAGGCTCCGTCGTCAGTCATCCTCGAATCCCTCCGGCTTCGTCGGGCGCTCGTCCTCGCCGAACTCTTCCAGTACCGCTTCGTGGTATTTTTCGTGGAACTCGGCGTCAGTTAGCTCTCCGTTTGAGACCCGAATCGCGTCACGAGCCATCTGGACTCCCAGATCGGTGTCATACTCGACATCGTCTAACATCGCTTCAGCTTCATCTTCCCACTCGTCAATTGGGGTCAATCTCGGTTGCTGTGGGTCACTCATGGCTCTATATGTAACATATAACCAGACCCCGAAGCAACTCGCGCTGTATACTACAGCATATTATATACCACAAGGAACATCACTGATCAATTGTTATAATCAAGAACAGATAGAACAGCTCCTTGGCATTTCACACGCCTCATTGCCACATATCGACGGCCCTCCCGAGAGCCGGACCGCTTACTTGAAGGCGGCGAGCGCGAGCTTCGACTCGACCGAGTTCAGCCGCTGGGACATCGCCGACTTCGTGATGTCCAGCTCCGCAGCGAGCTCACCGACGCTCGTCTCCCGCGGCGTCTCGTAGTACCCCGTCGAGACCGCCATCGTGGCCGTCTCCTGTTCGGTCTCGGTCAGCGTGGAGAGGTCGAGCGTGACGCGGTTCGACCGGTCGCCATCGACAGAGGCAACCCGCGTGAGCCGACGTAACGAGAGGCCGTCCGTCGCCTCTCTGAGATCGTCTATCAGCGCGGAGAGGCGGTCGCGGTCCGGGAGAAACGCCTGAATGACAACACCCTCGTCGGTGACCGCCGTGATCTTCGGGATACAGTCGTAGTCGAAGAAAATCGGGCAAAAACACTCAGAGGTGATCTCGGTCTTCGAGTGACGGATCTCGGTATCAGTCGAGCCCGGCGTCGTCTCCTTGTCGTGATCGCGCGCCGTTTCGGTGTGACACTCTCCGTCGGAAGACTGCCGGTCGATCCGGTCGGCGTCTCGGCCGTAGACCTCCACTGGACAGGCGACCGCGCCGGACGCGGACAGCTCGAACTCGACGTAGAGGCGACGGGTCTCTTCTGTGCCGGCACTTTCTTTGGTTGACGATCGCTCTGTCATTCCCACAGTCGATACGTTCGACGAACGAGTATAAAGCGCTGTCTCGGGTTATCGGCCTTTAGAACGGCCGAGAAGACGGAACGAGTCAACTCGTTGCTCACTCCGCGTCGACGATGTCGTCGATCCACGTCAGCACTGCCACCGCTTTCGGAAACCCGAGCGTCGGCACGGCCAGCAGGGCGACGTGTCGTAGCGTCTCGGGGTCGGCGCCCTCCTCGAGCGCGCGGCGGACGTGCGAGTGGACGGCCCCCTCCGACCCGGAGCCGGCCGCCAGCGCCAGTTTGACGAGGCGTTTCTCCTCGCCCTCGATCGGGCCGGCTTCCGAACAGGCTTTCCCCAAGTCGGCGTACTCGTCCCACACCTCGGGGAATTCGGCCGCGAGATCGCCCGCCGTTGACGGGAGTTCGTCGGTGTCTTCGATAGCGTCAGACATACAAATATTTTCGGAGAACGGACGTAAAACAAGATCGGCCGTTTCCACAATGTGACGATACCGTTCCGATCGGTTTGATCGGTTCGATCGATTCGACCGGTCACTCCCTCCGGTCGAACGCGATCGTCGAATCCGGCGACTCTTCGCGAGCCATCTCCTCCACCAGCCGCCGAACGATAGTCGCCTCGGCGCCGTGGAGACGTTGTGAAACCGCGGACTTGGACACGTCGAACTCGGCCGCAAGATCCGTGAGTGTCGCCTCCCGCGGGTCGGCATAGTATCCGGATCCTACCGCCCGAAGGAGCGTCCGACGCTGTACAGCGGTCAGCTCTTCGGGATCGATCGAGACCGTCGATCCCTCCTCGTCACGGACGTCACGGACCTGTGCCCCGTCGACGTCGAGATCCGCAATGGTACCTAACACGGCCGCGACGTCGACACCCGGATCGATCTCTATCAAGACCGTGTGTCCGTCGTCGCCCGCGTTGTTCGTGGCCATTGGTAGATCAGTGCTACCCTATTTTACTGAAAAGAGCAAACCAACTCCGGTAAATTATGTAGACCATTAAATATCCTGATAGACTCTTGTAGATCATCGATTCGCTCCCGAACAGGACGATCGCACCGCGCGGTGCCTGCTCACAGGAATTACTCACGCCGGTCGGTACGGCTGTGCAACATCAAAATCCGCGGATAGAACTTAAATACCTGTAATATACAGGGGCATCCCTTGGGCAGTCGGGTTATAATCGATACATATGCATCGAGACCATGGCGGCTGCCGGGCGTCAGCAAACTCGAAGTTTGTCTTCGGGTTTGAGATGCTCCACGACTGGACGGTGTTCGTCGAAAGCGACGCCCACGAAACCGCAGTCGACGGCGGCGAACCCCAACTGTCCGCCTCTCAGTTTAACCGGGTGAGCTAATAATGGCCTCTACCCTTCATGACGCGCTCGCCCGAGTCGACGACCCGATCCTCGACGAAGACATCGTCTCGCTCGGCCTCGTCGGTGACATCGAAATCGACGGAGATACCGCCCACGTCCCGCTCGCGCTCGGCGCCCCACACTCGCCGGTCGAGACCCAGATCACCGAGGACGTTCGGGCCGTCGTTCGGGAAGAGGGATACGAGCCGTCGCTGTCGGTCGAGATCCACGATACGACGCCTGCCGGCCAGATGGACGGCGCGCCGAACGTGATCGCCGTCTCCTCCGGCAAGGGCGGCGTCGGGAAGAGCACTGTTGCGGTGAACCTCGCGACGGCGATGGCCGAACGGGGGGCAAGCGTCGGGCTGTTCGACGCCGACGTGTACGGCCCAAACATCCCCCGGATGCTCGGCGTTCAGGATAAACCGGGGAGGGCGGAGGACGACGAGACAATCATTCCGATCGAGAGCCACGGGCTCAAACTGATGAGCGTCGGCTTCCTCGTCGGCGAGGGCGACCCGGTCATCTGGCGGGGCGCCATGGTTAATAAGGTACTCACGGAACTGTTACACGACACTAAGTGGGGGAACCTCGACTACTTCATCGTCGACCTGCCCCCGGGAACGGGCGACGTACAGCTGACCATGCTCCAGCAGATGGGAATATTGGGCGCGCTCGCCGTGACGACACCGCAGGACATCTCGCTGGACAACGCCCGGAAGGGCGTCCGGATGTTCGACAAACACGACGCGTCAGTGCTGGGCGTCGTCGAGAACATGAGCGGCTTCGTCTGCGACGAGTGCGGGAAACAACACGACGTGTTCGCGACCGGCGGAGGGCAACGACTCGCCGACGAGTTCGATCACCCGCTCCTCGCCCAGGTTCCGCTCGACCCCGCGATCCAGGAGGGATGTGAGATCGGCGAGCCCATCGTCTCCAGCGGCGACTCGGAACCGGCGCGGGCGTTCCGCGAGCTCGCCGATCGGACGATGGATCAGGTCGGTCAACTGCGGCGTCGATCGCACGCCGACAGTGCAGTCGAAATCGATCTGAACCCGTAGGCCACGAGGGCACTCTCGAGACCGCGATCGGCGGAGAGTCCCCTTTTTGAACCGGCGACGTAATCGGGGTCGACCGCAAATAGCGTGACATTCGCCAATAACGTAACTTCAAACCATTACTTCTTACAAGATAGTAACGAGAGTAGGTTATATGCCGTCGGTTGCCGAAGAACGATGTATGCACTCGCGTTCCCGACGGTCGGTGCTCGCTGCGCTCGCCGCCGGGAGCGGACTCGGGGTCGCCGGCTGTCTCGGCGGCAACGAGTCCGTTTCGGTCCTCGCCGCCGGGAGCCTCGCGGTCCTCATCGACGATCACCTCGGATCGCGGTTCGAGTCCGAGAGGGGAATCGCCTGTCACGGAGAGTACTACGGTACGAACGCGGTGATGCGGATGGTTGACGACGGCCGAAAGTATCCCGATGTCGTCGTGAGCGCGGACGCCGGCCTGTTGCGCGATCGGCTGTACGACAGCCACACTGCGTGGGATATCTCGTTCGCGTCCAACGCCGTCGGGATCGCTTACGCCCCCGACACGCGGTTCGGGAAACGACTAGAGGCGGGCGATCCGTGGTACGAGGTGGCCCGTGACGCGGACCCCGGTGCCCTCGCGATAAGCGACCCCGACCTCGACCCCCTCGGCTACCGCGCCATCCACGCGTTCCGACTGGCCGAGCGGGAACACGGGCTCGACGGCTTCGCCGAGGCCGTCACCGACGCCGCCTATCGAGAGCCGGAGGAGCCCCAGTTGCTCGCCGGCGTCGAGACGGGGAACCGCGCAGCCGCGGTCGTCTACCGGAACATGGCCGCGGACCACGGGCTGCCGTTTCAGCCGTTCTCGGAGGCGTACGACTTCTCGAACCCGGAGTACGCTGATCGCTACGCCGAGGTCTCGTA
Source organism: Halorubrum shenae (assembly GCF_051194165.1). NCBI lineage: Archaea > Methanobacteriati > Methanobacteriota > Halobacteria > Halobacteriales > Haloferacaceae > Halorubrum > Halorubrum shenae. The sequence goes on from NZ_JBLZNI010000004.1 coordinate 163,843, forward strand.
CACGACTGACGAGGGATACACGGCGACGGGCGGACCGATCGTGTACAACGCAACAGTGCTCGAGAGCGCGGACTCGCCGGACGCCGGGCGCGAGTTCGTTCGGTTCCTCGCGAACGCCGAGGAGACTCTCCGCGAGAACGGGTTCGAGACGGAGGGATTCCCGAGCACGCACGGCGACGTTCCAGCCGAGGTGACGGGCGGATGAGCCTCGTCGACGCGACCCGATCGGTCACGGACTCTCGACGGCTGCCGCCGCTGTTGGTCTTCGGACTCCTCGGGGGGGTCCTACTCGTCTACTTCGCGCTTCCTTTCGCGGTGTTTCTCGGCCGGACCGGATCGGTTCCGGTCGTCGAGACGCTGCTGCAGGCGGGGAGCCGGACCGCGGTCCGGAACTCGCTTCTCACCGCGCCGGTCGCCACCGCGATCGCGACCGTGTTGGGCGTTCCGCTCGCGTACGTCCTCGCCCGCGAGACGTTCCCGGGAAAGCGACTCATCGAGGCGCTCGTCGTGCTCCCGCTCGTCGTCCCGCCGGTCGTCGGCGGGGCGATGCTGCTCAGCGTGGTGGGTCGATTTACGCCGATCGGCGCCGCCGCGGCGCGCGTCGGGGTCCCGCTGACGGACAGCCTCCTCGGCGTCGTCCTCGCGCAGACGTTCGTCGCCGCGCCGTTCGTGGTGATCACCGCTCGCGCCGGGTTCGGCGCCGTTGACGAGCGTCTCGAACAGGCGTCCCGGTCGCTCGGATACGGACCGATAGCCACGTTCAGACGCGTGTCGCTTCCCCTCGCGAGCCGAGCGATCGTGGCGGGGATCGTGCTCACGTTCGCGCGGGCCATCGGCGAGTTCGGCGCCACGATGATGGTCGCGTACAACCCCCGGACGATGCCGACGCGGATCTGGGTCGACTTCATCGCCGGCGGCATCGACGCGATCGTCCCGCTCGCGCTCGCCCTGTTGGCGGTCACGCTCGTCGTGGTCGTCACGGTACAGCGGTTCGCCGGAGTCCCGACCGTGGTGGACAGATGACCCTCGAACTCGACGGGCTAACCCATCGGTACGGGAGGGAGCGCGCCCTCGACGACGTGTCGCTCGCTCTCGACGACGGGGAGCTCGTCGCGCTGCTCGGGCCGAGCGGCTGCGGGAAGACGACGGTCGTCCAGGCGATCGCCGGGCACCTCGACCCGACGGCCGGTCGAGTGTCGCTCCGCGGGACCGACGTCACCGGCGTGCCCCCGGAGGACCGAAACGTCGGGGTCGTCTTTCAGTGTCCGACGCTGTACCCGCACATGACCGTCGGCGAGAACGTCGCGTACGGGCTGGAAAACGGTGATCTCACCGCCGACCAGGTGGACGAGCGCGTCGACCGGTATCTCGACCTGGTCGAACTCGCCGACCGACGCGACGCGTCTCCGAAGTCGCTGAGCGGGGGTGAGACACGACGAGTAGAACTCGCTCGGGCGCTCGCACCCGAACCGGACGTCCTCCTGCTCGACGAGCCGCTCTCGGCGCTCGATAAGGGGCTTCGCGCGCGTCTCCGCGACGAGATCGTCCGTATCCAACAGCAGACCGGCGTGACGACGCTGTTCGTCACCCACGATCAGGAGGACGCGATGTCGGTCGCGGACCGGCTCGTCGTCCTCCGCGATGGAGGGGTCGTCGCCGCCGGAGCACCCAGACGACTCTACGAATCGCCGCCGAACCGCTTCGTCGCGTCGTTCCTCGGTCGGTCGAACGAACTCTCGGCGAGGGTCGACGGCGGCGAGTCGCCGACGGTGAGGATCGGCGGGACTGAAGTCGATCTCGACGCCGTGCCGGGCGAGTTCACTGACGCGTCTCGGGCTGCCGTTCACGTCCGTCCGGGCGATCTGACAGTGAGACCCGCGACGCGGTCCGACGGGGCCGGCGCACCGGGTGGGAGGGAGACGACCGACGACCCGCCGGGAAGGGTCCTCGAGATGCGAGGGACGGTAACACACGTGCGTGACGTGGGGCGCCGCTACGACGTGCGCGTCGAGACCGACTCCGGGGAGGTGGTGACCGTCGAGCGGCATCGCGACGGCCTCCGCGAAGCCGATCCCGTGATCGTTACCGCCGCGGTGAGCGATCTCACGGTGTTTTCCGTCTCAGTGTGAGTCCGCGAATGAGAGTGGACTGCTGGCCCGACATCGGATATTCATTCTAGCCGACCCCGATCGGTGAACGGGGCTGACAGATATGAACCGAATCGCCGGATCGAAGCGCTGGTCACTCGTCGTCGGTCTCACCGAGCGCGTCCGCGATGTCCAGCAGCTGGAGGGCAGCCGTATCGCCGATCCGATAGTACGTCCATTTTCCCTGTCGACGTTTCTTGACGACGCCGGCGTCCTTGAGCTCTCTGAGGTGGCTCGCAACGGTCGACTGCGGAGCGTCGAGGACGACCTGCAGCTCGCAGGCACACATCTCGCCGTCGCGTAGCGCGTCGAGGATCCGGACTCGATGCTCGTTGGCGAGCGCTTTGAAGACCGTCAGCTGCGCGTCGACCTTGTCGTCGTCCGCGGCGAGCTCGAACAGTGATGTCAGGCGGCTTTCGGGGTCCTCATAGAGGCGTTCGAGGGTCTGGCGTGTCGATTCCGGGACGGTGTTTGTCATGGTTGGAGTGTCGACCGGGAGAGCGGTCTGCGTGTCGAAACTACTCGGTCCAACGCAAAAGCGTTCGGTTGCAGCACACCGACGGGGGCGTCGCCTCAGAGGACAACGTTGAACAGCAGGCCGATCAGCAGGATTCCCGTGGCCAGCGTCCCCGCGTAGGCGGCGATCAGCTCCTTTTGCATCACCCTTTTAAGGATCATGAACTGCGGGAGCGAGAGCGCGGCGACCGACATCATAAACGCGAGGCCGGTTCCGACCGGCAGTCCCTTCCCGATCAGCGATTCGACGACCGGGATCACGCCGAGGATATCGGTGTACATCGGGACTCCGACAGCGACCGCCCCGAAAACGCCCCACGGTCCCGAGAGGTACGTCTGGACCAGTTGCGACGGGAGGAACCCGTGAATGAGTGCTCCGACACCGACACCGATGAGCACGTAGGGAACGACCTCGAGGGTGAGCTCTTTGGCTTCGACGTACGCGTCTCTGAGCCGTTCGCGTCTGGTCGGCTCGTCGATACTGACTCCCGAATCACCGAACTCGAAGTCGTCGACGTAGCGGTCGAATCCGAGGCGGTTGAGCGTGTACCCGCTCGTCATTCCGATGGTGATACCGCTGACCGCGTACAGCGCGGTCAACTCCAGCCCCACAACGCCCGGAAGCACGACGAGTGCGGCCTCGTTGATCATCGGCGAGACCGCCAAGAACGTGATCGTGATGCCGAAGGGGATGCCTGCGCCGACCATCCCGAGAAAGATCGGGATCGTGGAACACGAACAGAACAGCGAGACGATCCCCAGCAGGGCGGCCAGCGCGTAGCCCGTGAACGCCGTCTTGCCGTCGAGACAGTCTCAGATCTTCTCCGGCGGGAAGTACGTCCGGAGGTACGTGACGCCGAAGATCACGGCCGTGAGGATGGCCAGGATCTTCAGCGTGTCGTACACCCAGAAGTGGGCGGCCGCTCTGACCGTTCCGGTGAGTCCGAGGGCGTCGACGACCCACGTCGCGAACCGTTCGAAGACCATTCTACACTCGATCCGTGAGTATCTCTTCGAGCTTGTCTGCTGACGGTGTCGTGCCGGTTAAGACCATCTCGTCGCCGATCTCGAAGCCGGGAGTCGACATGACCCCCTTCTGTGCGAGCTTCGTCATATCGGATTCTTTCGTTACCTCTGCGTCGAGATTGTTGCGCTCGACGACCTCCTCGGTCGTCTGTTTGAGCTGCGTGCAGTTGTTACACCCTTCAGGCCCGTAAACCGTGATATTCATCGGTTTCCTCCGTCGCTTTCGCCCGCAATCGTGTGTCCAACCGGTTCAACTGTGTCGGCTATTGTAGGCCTCATACATCCCTGTAAAACGCGGCGAGAAATAAATACGTTTCGAGTTTTTTCGATTTGTATCAACGAGGGTTCGATGCGTCGGCGACGCGAGAAGTGGCGTCGCGAGCGAGTCCTCCGATTTTGCCCCTCACAGCAGAGGGCCGACCAATGTGAGAGCCGTGGGGTGCGCTTCGCGAGCGACTGCAGGAGGTGAGCTAACAGGTAGATAACCGGAACGCGCCGAGTCCGACGATCGGTACCCTCGAGATGCGCTATCTCGGGAGGTTCGGCACCTACTGTACAGCCGGGGGCTTCCTCCGTGCATCTATGTGGTCTGTTATCATTTAAATCATATATAATCTCACAATGCAAGTAAATTTCTTGAGAAGAAGGTTACTCGAAGTGATGTCGCCATTCTCGACGAAGTTCAGAGGGCTGATCTACAGCCGATCTCGACCGTGTCAGAGGACCGGTTCAGGGTTGACCAAAAAGATGACCCGTATCCACGGTCAGCAGTTCTGGCTGTGCGTTTGATCCGTATATGACCGAAATTATCTACGTAAAGCTGTATTTAGCCACGATAAACAAACAATACGATCGTTTCTGACCGAGCTATACCGGCGCTATCAGCCAGATACCGTCGAATTTTTCGTCGATCGCGCAGAGTATCTTGGGTCCGTTCGTGCTGTAGACGGTTATCAATTTTAAGTCATTCACTGTGAAAACAAATGCTATGAAATATATCTATTAATGTATAATAAGTCGTGTCTTACTGTCTACAAACAAATTTAGCAATGGTGCATTAGAGACAGCTCAAAACAGGCTCACTTGATAGGCGATAGTCATTACAATAGTACTTTTGTAATGCGTCACCAGAATGCAGCCATGACGGCCATTGTGGTTGAAACCGAGCGGTCGCCAGGCAGTCGCCGGGCAGTCGCCGGGCAGCCAAACTCGCTCGACATCACGGCACAACCCGGACTACGTTCACTCGCCGTTCGGACACTCGATCTCCCCTGCGTGATTTCTCCCTTCTTTGCGCGCGTTTCCATAATATACTACGATAGATCATCAACATGTCCCGCAGAGCGGGATGAGTCATACGAAAGAAATAGCCAATTCGTACCACTTCTCTCCCGACTTCCGCTGAATATCGGATGAGACGCGGAAATTTCTCAACTGGCCGATCGATTTGCTACAGTATTTTGTTTTGGTATCCCGGATTGCGGGACACAGTCTGATCCGTTCTACGATACCGATCGATGCGGGACGATCGATAGGTGCGAAACAGGGGCGGAATCACACGATGAGGCGGGTTACCTGTCTCAGATTTAGGTCCGAGTCGGCCTACAGGTACTCGATGTTCAACTCGATCTCGTTGACGGTACCCAACAAGAGGTTCGGGAGTTCTTCGCGGAAGTACTCCCCCCTCAGCCGGTTAGCCGGTCCCGACACGCTGATCGCCCCGAGCACTGTGTCATCGCTGTGGCGAATCGGAACACCGACCGCTCGGAGGCCGGACGTCGACTCCTCGTCGTTGAACGCGTACCCCCGGTCTCTGGTGGTTTCGAGTTCCTCATCGAGCGACTGCCGTTCGGCTGTTTCTGGAGCGGCAACTCCGTCAAGTATCTCGTCATAGCGGTCGGCCGGTAGATTCGCCAGAATCGCCTTTCCCGCCGCACTCACGTGAAGCGGGCCGCACTTGCCGACCGCCGCGTCCGTCTTGACGGCGTCAGGACCCGCGTGCGTGAATATGTAGACCCGCTTGCCGTGTTCTTCGGTGATAAACTGGACGCGCTCCGACGTCTCCTCGCTCAGTTGTCGGACTTTCCGGTGAATGAGCTCGTTCGCGGGGAGCGTCTCTCGCTGTCGTCCGCCGTGCGTCAGGAAACGGAGGCTCAACTCGTACTCGTTCCCGTCGCGAACAAGGTATCCGCGCTCGTGCAGCGTAGTGAGGTGGCGATGTGCCGTGCTCGTCCCCACACCCACTCCCTCGGCGACCTCGTCAATGGTTGCCGACCCAGCCTGATGGAGGTGCTGGACGATGTCGAGCGTTGTCTCGACCGCTTTGACCCGCGATCGGTCCGACGTGTTTCCCATACTCCAAACGTAACGTTCGAGAGTAATAATTGTCCCGCATTGCGGGACGAGCGGACGACGGTTTGCGACGATCGATCCGCTCAGACGAGTATTGCAGTGGGGTCGTTCACTCCGGGCGGTAGTATCCCGTGCCGTCCATCAGGCGGCGCTGCGTCCGGTAGACGGTTACTGACTCGACCTCGGGAGTCGACTTGTCGACCTCAGCGGTCGCCGCCATCGTTCCCTTCGGGTGCCCGAGCGTGACCGTGGCATCGGGATCCGAGGCGACTTCATTGGGGATCGTTCCGGGGATCTGTGCCGCTGCGGCGGTACAGGAGACGCCGGTGACGGCGTACACCGGGTGGAGCTTCCCCATGCTCATATATCTCGCCGTCAGGTCGATCTCGCCGGCCGCGACGTCGCCTCCCTCCGGCGTCGTGTAGTCCGTCGGCGGAGCCACGAAGACGAGCTTCGGGTAGCCGGGCGTCTCGCTGGAGGCGTCCTCGGGAGCGTCGACGAAGCCGAGTTCGACCGCAACCGTCCCCCGAATTCGCTCGAGTCGATCGAGCAGCTCTTCGTCGCCGTCGATCTCCGAGCGACCTTCGGTGGCAGTGAGGCCGATGTCCGCCGCGCGGACGAACGCGATCGGCGTCGTGACGTCGAGCACGGTCGTCTCGATCGGCTCGCCGTCAACGTCGACCTCGATCGTCGGGCCGCCGAGCGGGAACAGCCCGTCCGTCATCGCGCCGGCCGGGTCGTGGAACGTCGTGTCGACCCGTGCGCCGGTACCCGGCACGCCGTGGATCTTAAAGTCGCCGACGCTCGCCGCGCGGCCGTCACACAGCGGCACCGTCTGGGTGATCGCCGCATCGGTGTTCGTGTTGTACAGCTCTATCGTCACCTCCTCGTGGTCAGGTTCGACGGACACCATCTCCTCGTCGACGGCGAAGGAGCCGATCGCACAGGTGAGGTTGCCACAGTTTCCGCCGTAGTCGATGACCGCGTCCTCGACGGCCACCTGTCCGAACGTGTAGTCGATGTCGATCCCCTGGCGGTCGCTCGGGGAGATAATCATCAGCTTCGAGGTCGTCGATGTCGCGCCGCCGAGCCCGTCGATCTGTCTGTCGTCGGGGCTGCCGAACAGCGAGAGGATCGCCTCGTCGCGGTTCTCCGCCGGTAGGTTTGCCCGGGGAATGAACACGCCCTTGCTCGTGCCGCCGCGAACGACGGCACAGCCGATCGCGCACTGGTCGCCGATCAGTTCGTCGCTCATTCGGTCGCTCCGACGTAGTCGACGACTTCCTCGGCCGCGATCTTCCCGAACACGGCCCCGTTCCCGAGGCCGGTTCCCCCTGGGTAGTTGTCGAAGAACAGCCCCCCGGTGGTGTTGCCCGCGACGTACAGCCCGGTGATCGGGCGTCCGATGGTGTCGAGTGCGCGGGCACGGTCGTCCGTCGCCGCACCACCGAAGCCGAACGTGATCCCGCCGGTGACCCGGTATCCGTGGTACGGGGCGTCATCGAGCGGCAGCGCCCAGTTGGACTTCTCGAGGTCGAGTCCCTCGGTGTGGTTCCCGTCGAGCGACTCGGGATCGAACTCTCCGGCGTCCGTCGCCGCGTTGAATGCGTCGACCGTCGCGGCGCCGCCCTCGGGCTCGTCGCAGCCCAGTTCGGTGAGCACTTCCTCGACGGTGTCGCCGCTCACCCAATCGCCCGGTCCGGTCGCGCGCATGTGCTCTTTCAGCGGATCGTCGATGATAATGAACGCTTCGTGGCCGGGCTCCTCGAAGATGATCCGACCGAGCTTGGCGTACGTGTGTGCCCGAGCGTCTTCGCCCTCGTCGAAGAAGCGCTCGCCGTCGTTGTTCAACAACACGCCGTACTGGTAGCCGTCGACGCGGTTCGCTCCGCCGTCGTAATCGGGCGATTCGCTGTCGATGAGCGCCATGTGGGCGCCGCCCCACTGGCCGTCCGCGCGCGCCCCTGCGTCGAGGACCATCTCGATCCCCTCGCCGGTGTTGTACCGGCTGCCGCGGACCTTCATCGCGTCGTAGTCGGAGCCGTAGTACCGGGTGCGTTTCTCCTCGCTCGACTCGTAGCCGCCGGCGGCGACGATGACGGCGTCGGCGTGGTACTCCACGTCGCCGTCGTCGTTGCGCGCGCGGATTCCCGACACCGCACCGTCGTCGAACAGGATCTCCCGGGCCTCGGTTCGGTACTCGAACGTCGCGCCGTCCTCCTCGGCGGCTTCCACGAGTTCCGCGACGAGTTCCTCGCCGTCAAAGAACGTTCGCGCGACCGTGTACCCGACGTTGAGGGGTTCCATGTCCCAAGTCACGCCGCGCTCGGTGAGCCAGTCGACCGTGGGCCCGATGTTGTCGACGATCGTCCGGGCCAGGTCCTCGTCGGCCCGCCCGTTCGTCTGCTTCATGATATCCGCGTAGAAGTCGTCCGGAGTGTAGTCGTCGATGTTGTACTCGTACCCGTACTCCTCGAGGTTCGAATCCGACGACGCCACTCGGAACGACTCGCTGTACCGCGTGTGCCCTCCCCGTTCCGCTTTCGGTGACTTCTCGATGACAGTGACGTCGAGCCCCTCCTCGACCGCGCGATTGGCCGCGCTCAGCCCGGCGATCCCACAGCCGACAACGACGACGTCCTGGTCGGTAACGATTTGCATCTCCACTGAATGTCTGTGATGAACAGTCATAGACGTTTCGTCCTCCTGTTGTCACTGTCCGAGGATATATCGGTTCGGTCGGTGAGGGAGACGGCATGGACGCAGTCGTAATCGACGAGTTCGATTCGTTCGACGTGGTCGACACCCCCCGCCCGGAGCCGGCTTCGGGAGAGGTCCTGATAGAGGTCTCGCGAGTGCAGTTGAGCGTGACCGAGTGCCTGCTCTACCGCGGTGAGTCCGTCGCACACTATGACGCGGTAAAACGCCGTATTCAAGACGAAGACCCCGGTGCGCGGCTGTTCGGTCACGAATTCTGCGGGGTCGTCGCCGAGTGCGGTTCGGACGTCGACGACTACCAGATTGGTGACCGAGTGTACGCGCCCGGGAAGATCCACTGCGGGGACTGTTCGTACTGCCGGTCCGGATACGAGAACTACTGCCCCGACACCGAAGCCATCGGCTACGATCGGCCGGGCGCGCTCGCGGAGTACGTCCGGCTCCCCGTCGAGCCACTTGAGCGGGTCCCGGAGGGCGTTTCCGACACCGAGGGGGCCGCGCTTCAGCCGCTCGCGAGTTCCGTGCTGTGCGTGGTAGACGCCGAGGTCGGTCCGGGTGACGACGTACTGGTCGTCGGCACTGGCGTCATGGGGTTCCAGTGCGCCCTGCTCGCGAAGCGTTTCGGCGCCAGAGCGGTGTACGCCACGGACATCCGGGACCGACCGCTGGAGCTCGTCGCGACCAACGGCGTGGTCCCGATCGACGCGACGGAGGCCGACCCCGTCACCGCGGTCCGCGAGGCGACCGGGGGGATCGGTGTCGACGTTGCGATCGAGGCGGTCGGGGGCGATCAGTCGCACGCAACCGTCGGCGACGACCCGCTCGCACAGGCGTTCCGCGCGGCCCGCCGCGGGGGGACGGTCCTCCAGGTCGGTCACATCTCGGGCGACGTTGAGACGACGCCTCGATCGGCCCGATCGAAGGCCGTCCGCTGGGAGAATCCACGAAAGGGCGTCGCCGACCTCGGCCCGGGAGTCGACACGGGCACGCTCGCGGGCGAACTCGTCGCGAGCGGCGCGGTCCCGATCGGCGAATACGTCACCCACGAGTTCGGAGGGCTCGACTCGTTCGAAACCGTCGTGGACGTCACGCTCGAGAAGGGGGCACACGACGCGCTCGGTCCGGCACAGATCGTCCTCGACTGAGGGAGGCGGCCTCCGAGGCCGATGCTGGCGCCGGCGGACTCAGCTGGCGACGATCCCGACGCCGTCTTCGACCGAGATCTCCGTTCCGAACGGCTCGGAGAGAGCGGCGAACCGACCGAGTATTTCTTCCGCGCGGTCGCCGCTTGCGAGCGCCGGCGTCCCGCGTCGCGGGAGCGCCCGATCTCGCCCGAGCGAACACGGGTACAGCCGCACCGACGCCAGCTCGTCGCCCTCGAACTCACAGACCGGGACGATCGTCTCCCAGTACCCGTCTCGGGCGAGACTTCCGTTCGGATCCCCGTTCGCGTCGCGGTAGCGCGAGCGGAACAGCGCCGCCGGGTCGGTCGCGTCGTCGACGCCGTAGTAGTCGTAGCTCTCCGCGGGCAGCCGCTCGATGGTCTCTGTCTGGTACGCGAAGTTGCCGAGCGAGTAGAGCACCGGTCGCCCGCGGTACAGCTCCATCCCGCGCAGGACGTGCGGACCGGTCCCGACGAAGAGGTCCGCTCCGGCGTCGATACAGTCACGAGCGAACGACCGGACGTACTCGGGCGTCTCGTCGGTGTTCCGCACGCCGCCGGGGGCCTGGTGGCCGTGCAGGCTCGCGATCGCGTAGTCCGCTCGCTCCGCCGCGACCGCGACCGAATCGAGGTACGCCTGCCGATCGTCCGCGAGGGGCTCGAACCGGACGCTTGGCAGCTCTCCGTCGTCGACTTCCTCGAAGAACGCGTGGAGGAACCGCTCGTACGGGCGCTCCTTCCAGTCGGGGTCCTCGCGGACCAGCCACGTCTCGTGGAGGTCGCCGAGCCCGAGTTCCGCGCGTAGCTCCCGAAGGCGGTCGAGCCCGTCGGCGGATGCCCCGTGTATCCAACGAAGGTGGAGGGGGTTGATCCCCGTGCGTCCGGGGTGGTCGGCCGAGGCGGGGCCGGCCTCGCTTCCCGGCGCGATGCTGGCGTTCGCGGCGACCAACCCGACTCGGCCGCCGGGGGTGTCGACGTACGCGGGTCGGCGGGCGTCCGAGAGCGACTCTCCCATGCCGGCGAACGGAAGCTCGCGCCCCCGGAGCGCGTCCATCGTCGACCGCATCCCGTGCCGACCGTAGTCGAAGGAGTGGTTCGACGCGGTCGCGAACAGGTCGAACCCGAACGCGTCGAGCTCGTCGAGCACGAACGGCTCGGCTCGCATCAGGATACCGGCCAGCGGGCTGAGGTACTGGTACTGCGACGGAACGGGCGGCAGCGGCGTCGCAGCGGCGTCTCGCTCGGGCAAGACGACTTCGAGGTTCGCCACCGCGGCGTCGGCGCCGTCGATGACGCCGCGGAGGTCGTCAATCTGCCGGTCCGATTCCGCGTAGGGAGTGAGCCGTCGGGTGACGATCGCGTCGCCGGCGGCCGCGATCGCACACCGTGAGCCGGATTCGCTCATACAGCCCGCTCGGCGCCGCCCGTCAAGACACTTTCGCGCCCGATCGCGTGGGCTTATGTCCCGTGGGGGTCATCGGTGCGCATGGTTCATCACGGCTCGCGACACCAACGCGGAGTCGACGGTCACCTGATCCGCGGCGGCACGAGCAAGGGCTTCTTCGCGTCGAGCGCGGTCCTCCCCGACGACCCGACGACTCGCGACGAGTTCGTCCTCGAACTGTTCGGCTCACCGGACCCGCTGCAAGTCGACGGATTGGGCGGGTCACACACGCACACGAGCAAGCTTATGCTCGTCGACGCGGCCGATCGCGACGATGCGGACCTGCGGTACCGGTACGCGCAGGTCGGCATCGAGAACGCGGTGGTCGACTGGGACGGCAACTGCGGGAATCTCGCGAGCGCGGTCGGCGTCTACGGGGTCCTCGAGGGGCTCGTCGACTCGACCGAGCCCACAACGACGGTGCGGATCTACAGCGAGAACACCGACTCGCTGCTCGAACAGGACGTGCCCGTCGTCGACGGGGAGCCGACGCCGTACGGTTCCCGCCAGATAGACGGCGTCCCCGGGACCGGCGCGCGGATCCCCACGCGGTACCTCGCCCCCGGCGGCGGGATGCTCGGTGCCACGCTCCCGACCGGGACCCCGACCGACGAACTCGTCGTCGACGGAGCGCGGTACACGGTCTCCATCGTCGACGCGACCAACGTGACGGTGTTCCTGCGCGCCGCGGACCTCGGGCTCGACGGGACCGAATCGCCCGCGACCCTCGCGGAGCGCGACGGCCTCCTCGACCGGCTCGAACGGGTCCGGGGCGCGGCGTGCGTGAAACTCGGGCTCGTCGACGACCCGGCGGACGCGGTCGACGAGCGACCGACCATGCCGTTCATCGCCGTCGTCGCCCCGCCGACGGGATATGCGACGACCGTCGGATCGAGGGTCAAGGCGGACGACGTCGACGTCGTCGCGCGAATGGTCTCGACCGGTCGTCCGCATCACGCCTACGCGACCACCGGGGCCATGTGCCTCGCCGCCGCGACGCGGGTGCCGGGAACGGTCACCGAGGCGGTCGCTCGCGGGTCGGGATCGGAAGTCCGGATCGGTCACCCGAAGGGAACGATCCGCATCGGTGTCGAAACCGGGGCCGATCGCGGCGACGGATCGCGGACGATAGCGTCCGTCTCGATCGACCGGACCGCGCGGCTCCTGCTGAGCGGGACGGCGTTCGCTCGGGACCTCGATCGAGTCTGATCCGGTCTCACCGAGTCTGATCGGATCTGCCGTCGTGAAAAAACATCGGGCGTCGCGACTCCCCGTCGGCCCGGTTCGTTCAGTCGAAGATCGACTCGACGAGCGCGCCGTCGTCGACGACGACCTCGCCGTCGAGTCGGACGGTCGGCGTTCGGACGACGCCGTCGAGATGGATGTCGCTTTTAAGCGTGCCGCCGAGCGACTCGTTGTCGCCAACCGCGAAGTGAACCGTGCCCGCCTTCTTCTTGTCCTCGGCGAGGTTGCCGATGAGTTTCGCTTCGGGGTTGGTGCCGATCGCGAACTCGGCGATGTTGCCGGCGTTCTCGCCGTTTTCGGTGATGATACGCCACAGTTCGTCGGCGTCATCGCCGCCGGAGACGCCGGTGACGAAGCCGTCTTCGACTTCGAGGGTGATCGGCTCGTCGACCTGTCCCAGGTTGTCCATCGAGACGTCGATGACGATCTCGCCGTTCGCGGTGCCCTCCGCCGGGTGGGTGGGCGCCTCTCCTGGCGGAAGCGTCGCGAAGCCGTAGTTCTCGTGGTAGTAGCCGTCCAGCGAGAACGCCGAACAGCCCTCCAGGCTGAAGGTGATGTCCGTGCCCTTGTCGCTCGTGACGTGGGCTTCGGTGGCCGCGTCGAGCACGTCGCGGACCGCCTCGGTTCGGCGACGGAGCATCTCGAAGTCGACGCTCATCGCCCCTTCCACCATCATGTCTTCCGTAACGCTCCGGAGAATTCCGAACCGAGTGCCGGCCTCTGCGGCCGCCAGTCGCGACCGCGTGTGCGTGATCGCGTGGCTCGTACAGGTGAACGCAACGTCTGCGGCGGCCATCGCCTCTGCGACCGTCTCCGGGGGCTCGTTGCCGTGGCTCTCGAGAAGCGGCATCGTCATCGTGATCGCCTCGCCGCCCGCTCCCGCGGCGGCTCGGGCGATGCTCCGCGCGACTCGCTCTTTTCTCGCGTCCGCGATAACGAGGACCTCCTCGCCGGGCTGGACGTCGAGACAGTCCTCGACGATACCCCGTGCTGCCGCCGCCATTTCGACATCTAACATTATGACCAGATCGATCGATCATTGGAGAATACATAAACACACCGGTGCGATCCGATCACATGTCTCTATTGCGCGTCCCTATCACGCGGACGCTCGCGGTCGGCTCCCGAATTCGCCGCGTCGGTCACCTCTCGGGCGCGGCTCGGGGCCGCCCACCCGGTTCAGGAACGTATTAGTATCCCGCTGTGCGATGTCGGAACATGGATTCCATCCAAGAGATGAAAGGAGCGAGTATCGTCGTCGACACCTGTGCGGCGATCGAGGCCGGCGAGGACGTGCTGGTCGTCACCGACTGGCAAGTCGCCGACGTCGCCGAGCGCGTCGCCGCGGCGGCCAACGAGCGGGACGCCAACGTGACGATGACGATGATGGACCCCCGAGAGTACGACGGTAACGAGCCCGAGGACACGGTCGCGGCCGCGATGATGGAGGCCGACGTGATCATCACGCCGGTTCACCGGTCGATCACCCACTCCAGCGCGACCGCCGAGGCGAAGGCGAACGGCGCACGCGTCATCAGCATGGTGAAGTTCACCGACGAACAGCTCATCCGCGGCGGGCTGTACGCCGACTACGAGGGGATGCGTCCCCACTGCGAGGAGATGGCACGGAAGTTCTCCGAAGCGAGCGAGGCGCGCGTCACGTCCCCGCAGGGGACGGACGTGACCGTCGATCTCGATGGCCGAGACGGCAACTCACACCCCGGGATCGCGGACGAGGCGGGCGAGTTCACCGCGCTGGTACACATCGAGGCGAACATCTCTCCGGTCGAGGGCGGCACCGACGGAACTGTGGTCTTCGACGGTGCGATCCCGAACCTCGATATCGGCGTTCTCGAGGAGCCGGTCCGAATGGAGATCGAAGACGGCGCGGTCACGTCGGTCGAGGGCGGCAAGGAAGCGAAAAAGATAGCGCGCGTTTGGGACGAACACGACGACCCGGCCGTCTACAACATCGCGCAGCTCGCTGTCGGTATGAACCCAGAGTGTCCCGAATTCAACGGCTGGTTCTCGAACGATCACGGCCGCTACGGCAACGTCCACTTCGGAATCGGCACCAGCAGTAACCTCGGCGGCACCACCCGTGCGCCCGTTCACTTCGACGCGATGATGGCCGAACCGACGCTCGAACTCGACGGCGAAGTCGTCGTTGAGGACGGCGAGTTCGCTTTCTTCTGATCCGCTCGGTACCCCGTTACAATATCTTTCTCCGTTTTTAACCCGGTTATAATTGGAATTTCAGTTATTATCCGTCCCTCATGGTGTGTTCATAAATAAACTCGATTTGTTAAAAGAGTCTTGTACCAGAAGATTCAAATAGGGTCCTAACTTTCCATACGTTTGTATGGGAGACAATAACGATCGATCGTCTGCTACCCGTCGAGACTACATCAAGTACACCGGTGCCGCATCGGCAGCGGCGATGACCGGCCTCGCCGGCTGTTCGGGCGGGGGCGATGGCGAGTACCCGGACGGAGACATCACGTACATCATCCCCTTCTCGGAGGGTGGCGGAACCGACACGTACGCACGCCAGTTCATCAGCCACATGGCTGACGAGCTCGGTACCAACATCGCGATCGAGAACGTCCCCGGTGCGGCGTCGCTTCGCGGTACCGGCCAGCTGTACAACGCCGATCCCGACGGCTACACCATCGGTGGGTTCAACCCGCCGTCCACGCCGGTCTCGGCCATGGTCAACCCGCCGGAGTACGAACTGACCGATCTCGAGGGCATCGGGACGTACGCCCGGACGCCGTTCGTCGTCGTCGCCAACCCCTCCTACGAGATCGAGAGTTTCGAAGATATGGTCAGTCGCTACGCCGACGGAGACCTCGAAATCTTCGCCGGCAAGGAACGCGGCGGCGTCGACCACGTGCTGGCTCTCCTGATGAAGGGGAACGATAGCTACGACCTCCAGTGGGACCGATACGTCGGCTACGACGGGACCGGCCCGGCCGTTCAGGCGACGATCTCCGACGAGGTACCGGTCTCGATCGCCACCGACACCGGCGCCGCTGGCGCGGCCGAGGACGACCGTATCGACGTCCTTGCGTGCCTGTCGAGCCAGGGTTCCCAGGTGTTCCCGGACGTCCCGAGCACCACCGACCTCGGCTACGACAACATCGACTTCCTCGGGCAGCTCGTCCGCGGCGTCTACGCCCCGGAAGGGACTTCCGAGGACCAGATCCAGGTGCTGACGGAGGCCCTCGAAGCGGCCCTCCAGACCGACGAGGTCCAGAACTGGTCCGAAGAGACCGGTAACGTCGTCGAGTACGGCGGCCCCGAGAGCGCCTCGAACGCCGTCACTGATGCGTTCGAGCAGATCCCCGAACAGGTCGACCTCGAAGCGGTCCGCGACGCCGCGAGCCAGTAGGCGCACGGCTTTCCCACCGCGGGTTTATCATCCGCCGCACCACCAGTCGAGACCATGTGTATTAATACCACTCCAACTCCAGTACCACCCAAGCATGTCAGGTAAATCGCTGTATCGACGGCTGTCCGAACGGTTCGATCAGGAACGCTTCCTCCTGATCGCGCTCGTCCTCGGGTCAGGCTTTGCGCTCGCTGAGACGTTCCGCTTCGACATCAGCTCAGCCGCGCGGTTCCCGCGGCTCACGGGCTCCGTCGTGTTCGTCGGTGCGCTTATGCTGTTATTCGCGAAGTACCTCCCGAGCGGGCTCCGAGCAGTCGTGGAGGAGTCGGCGGGCGTCTTCGAGGCAGACGAGGAGTTCGAGAAGCGCCAGCAGGGGGCCGAAGAGCGGCAACAAGCGGAGGCCGACGCGACGGAGACGGATCGGAACGAGTTCTCCACTGTCGGGCGCCCGATCCACGATTCGGTGTTCACGGCCCTCGTTATCAGCGGATACGCCGCGGTCGGCTTTGCGGTCGGCATTCTCTGGGCGACACCGCTGTTCGTCGTTGCGTACGGATACTGGTTTAAACAGCCGTGGTATCTCACCGGAGTACTCGCCGTCATCGGCTTCGCGATCGCGTTCGGCTTCATGACGGTGCTCGGTGTCCCGCTTGACCGCGGTGAACTCTTCCTCACCAGCGGGGTGTTCTAGATGGCCCTCTCCGCCTTCTCGGAGGCGCTTTCGATCGTCTTCAGCTGGCCGACGCCGCTCTGGGTGATCATCGGGCTGACGCTCGGCATGATCGGCGGCGCGCTCCCGGGGATCGGCTCCTCACTCGGGATGGCGATCGTCTTACCGCTGACCCTCCCGTTGGGTCCGATCAACGCGATCATCCTTCTCGTCAGCATGTACAGCGGCGCGATGTACGGCGGCAGTATCTCCGCCATCCTCGTGAACGTTCCGGGGACCGGTGGGGCGGCCGCGACGACGTTCGACGGCTATCCAATGGCGAAGCAAGGGCGTGCCATCGACGCGCTCTCGATGTCCGCGACCGCGTCCGCGACCGGTGGGTTCCTCTCCGTGATCACGCTGCTGCTTATCTCGCCAATCTTGATCGAGGCCGTGTTGTTGTTCGGCTCCCCCGAGTACTTCCTGATGGCGATCCTCGGGCTCTCGATGATCACCATCGTCGCCGACGGCTCCATGGTCAAGGGGCTTGTCGCCGGCGCGGCCGGACTGTTGCTCACGACGATCGGTATCGCCCCGAACTCCCCGGAGCTCCGGTACACGTACGGGAGCCTCGGGCTCTACGACGGCATCGACTTCATCGCGGCGCTTATCGGGATGTTCGCCATCGCCGAGATGTTAAAGCTCGCCGGCCAGGAGGGCGGGATCGCGAACGCCGATATCGATCTGACCGGGAGCACGCTCTCCGGGGTCAAGGAGACGCTTTCGCACCCTTGGACGATCATCAAATCCGGCTACATCGGCATGTTTATCGGTGCGATTCCGGGCGCCGGCGCGACCGTCTCGAACTTCCTCGCGTACGGTGAGGCGATGCGGAGTTCCGACAACCCCGGGCTGTTCGGTAACGGTGAGCCCCTCGGCGTCATCTCCAGTGAGGCGTCGAACAACGGCACCATCGGCGGGTCTCTGATACCGACGATCTCGTTCGGGATCCCCGGAAGCGGTTCGACCGCCGTGCTGCTCGGCGGGCTGTTGATGCACGGACTGCGCCCCGGCCCGCAGCTGTTCGAGGCCGACCTCCACATCACCTACGCGTTTCTGATCGCGCTTCTGATCGGGAACATCTTCATCATCCTGATCGGTGTCCTCGTCGTGACTCGCTTGGCCAAACTCACCCTGATCGACACCCACATCATCATCCCGATGATCCTCGTGCTGTCGATGGTCGGCGGATACACGCTTCGCTCCAACTGGGTCGACGTGATCACCGTCCTCCTGCTCGGGTTCTTCGGGTACATCATGGTCCGGAAGGAGTACTCGATCATCGCGTTCGTACTCGGGGTCGTCTTGGGACCGATCGCAGAGGAGAACCTCATGCGATCGCTTCAGATCTCCGGCGGCTCCTACGACATCTTCGTGACCAAGCCGCTGTCGCTGCTCATCACGGCGGCGATCGTCGTGATCCTCGTCGGACCGTACGTCAAGCCCGCGCTCGAAAAGCGGCTCGCGTAACCCCGAATCGGGCGCGTTTCGTCCGTTCGTCCGGGCAATATTTCTCACAGTCCCCACACGAGACACCGGAGACGCTCGTATCAGCTGTCAGAGACGATCGATCCGTCGTCGATCACGGTTTCCCCGTCGAGACGGAGGGTCGCCGACCGACAGATTCCGTCGAGGTGTAGGGGTGCGGGCCTCCCGGCGTCGACTGTCGGAGTGCCGGTCAGGGTCGGCCAGGCGGTGACGTCGCCGAGGCCGACGTGGGCCGTGCCGCGGAGCTTCTTGTCGTTGGTCGCGACGCCGGTCGGTCGCGTCCGGGGGTTCATCCCGAAGCCGAACTCCCCGACCGACCGGCACCCCTCGCCGTGTTCGTCTAGCGTCCTCGCGAGTCGATCGGCGCACCGTTCGACGTCCCGGCGCATCCGACCGGCCGTTCGGGGATCGAGATGCGCCGCCGCCGTCCCGCCGGTGAGCGCGTCGATCGTCGCATACAGTTTCAGATGGCGGCCGCCGTTCCGAACGAACTCGAGAATCTCCGGCGGAAACCCGGCGTATGCCCCACAGTTGACGACGACGTCAGCCCGATCGATCGCCCCCGCGAGGACCGGCCGAAGCGGGTCGTTCCGGACGTCGCTCGGGACCATCGTGAGCGTCGTCACGTCGGCTCCGACGGCAGTCAACGCGGACCACAGCGCCGTCACTACCGCGTTATCGGTCGAAGTCGGTGCCAGCAGTGCCACCCGGTCATCGGCGCGCACGTTCGTCTCCGTCAGCCGCGTCACCGCCGGGATGAGTTCGGGGACTCGTCCGTCGTTCATGTCCGAGCGGTTGACGCGCCGAGAGAATAACCGTATCTACGGAGACGCGGAAGCGATAGGGTCGGAACGGGTCGCCGTTCAATCGAATTCGCGTCGTCAGACGACGAGCGGCCAGTAAAACAGCCACGACAACACGATCACGATCGCGCCGTGAACCATGGTCACGAGCCCGAAGACGAACACCTCGCTGAGCCCGAGCGGCCCCTTGTCGTACGAGAGCAGCACCGATGTGGTGTTGAACGGAAAGAACGTCGTCGAGCCGACGACGATGAGTACCGATAGCGCGAGGTAGAGCCGGTTGAGACCGAGAACGTTCGCGAACTCCATGATGATCGGCAGGGC
Source organism: Halorubrum shenae (assembly GCF_051194165.1). NCBI lineage: Archaea > Methanobacteriati > Methanobacteriota > Halobacteria > Halobacteriales > Haloferacaceae > Halorubrum > Halorubrum shenae. Next base: position 183,171 of record NZ_JBLZNI010000004.1, read on the forward strand.
GACCACGATCGCGGCCGACGCCGTCGAGAACCACGAGCGGATGAAGACGGCGAGCGCGAGGAGGGTACCGATCACCAGCCACGGCGCCATCGCGCCGAACGGGACGACCGCGATGAGCGTCTCGACGACGTAATCGAGCGTTCCGGTCGCCTCCATCGCGTCGAGGATAGAGAACATCGCTCCGATGAGAAAGAGGATTCCCCAGCTGACGTTGGCAATCAGATCCCGGTCGACGATTCCCACGCCCGGGACCGAGAGAACAGCAACCGCCACAGCCGCCGGGACGATCGTCGGAATCCCGGCGAAGGAGCCGGCGATCCACGCCACGACCGCACCCAGCATGACGACGCTGACGATCCGCTGATCCCGCGTCAGCGTGAGCCCGCTGGTCGGCCGATCGCCGTTCTCATCCAAATCGAACACGTCATTACTCCCCGCTCCCCTGTTTTCGCCGTCCGCATCGGCGTCCCCCTCACGGCCCACCGATTCGAGTGTCCGGTCGTCGTCCACGCCGTACAGAAGGAGGACACTGACCGTCGACAGCCAGAACAGCAGGGCCATCGGGGGGATCATGTACACGGCCCACTGGACCCAGGTGATCGTGCGGACGGACTCGTTGATCAGTTGTGAGGTGATGATCGCCATCCCACCCCCGGTCATCAGCATCATCGACCCGATCGGGTTAATGTGGCCGAGGACGATGAAAGAGGCCTTGCGAAACGCGCCGTCGTCCGGAAGCCCGTACGCGTCCGTCATCTGATTGACGACGGGGATGAACGTCACCGCCCGGGCGACCGCCGAAGGCATCAAAAGCGACAGCCCGACCATATGGGTCGCCAGCGATCGCACGCTCGTTCGCGGCGTGCTCCGCGTCGAGAGCATCCGGCTTGCGACGATTTTCCCCAGACCGACCTTGCTGATCGCGCCACCGAGGAGCAACAGCAGCAGCAGGAAGAACACGAGCGTCGACGCGAACCCGCTGACCGCGTCCTCGAACGCCGGGACGAGCCCGAAGGCGAACAACAGTATCGGAGCCAGAGTACTCGAGACAACGTACGGGACGGCCTCAGTCAGCCACAACACGAGCGCGAAGAGGAAGACGGCGAGCACGAGTTGCATCTCGCGCTCGAGGCCGCCAAGCGGCGGCGCGAGGGCGCCCCCCACGAGAACGGCGATCGAGACCCAGACTCCCGCAACGCCGAAGCTTGGGAGGGGCAAATTGGTGACGACAGCGCGCAATCCGCCCTGAGAGGCAGGCATGTTCCTCTACCAACGCGGGTACGCTTAAAAAACACCACGGACCAAGCAATCCAAGCACACGCGACGGGCGAGACGACCGTACCGAACACGGCGGACGAACGCCCGACACCGGCCTGAGACCGATTTCCCGCGCCGTTCCACTGAAAGCTATAAGAGTGCTCGTCATAGATACGGTAACAACTATGACGATTGTCGCCGGAGTCGAACGAATCGATCGGGAGAGCAACGCCGTGATCGAGGGGCAAAAGCACGCCGAAGCGTTCGGGGAGGATCTCCACGTCGTCCACGTGTTGAGCCAGTCCGCGTTTCGGGACCTCGAAAAGGACAGCCTCAGCGAGACGGGCCAAACCGTCCCGGTCGACACCATTCGGACGTACGCTAAAGAGACGGCCGACGACGTCGCACGTCGAACGACCGACGAGTTCGAGGCCGTCGGCCTCGTCGGCGACGCGGGAGACGAGCTCGTTCGGTACGCCAAAGAGCAGGACGCGAGCTACATCTGCGTCGGTGGTCGCCGCCGATCTGCGGTCGGCAAGGCGCTCTTCGGGAGCGTCACCCAAGACGTCCTGATGAACGCGGACTGCCCGGTCGTCACGCACGTTCGACCGGAGAAAGAGGAATGACGAGCGGAGCGCCGCGAGCGCTCGTCGACCAAGACGTGAAGCCGCGTGACGTGCTCGAACGCGCGGTCGGCGACGGCCTCGCGCTTGAGGTCGGCGTCGACTCGACGGAAGAGGCGCTGATCGACGCGCTCGACGGCGTCGAGGTCCTCTTTACGACGTCTCGGCTTCCGGTCACTCGACGGGTGCTCGCGAACGCCGACTCGCTGCGGCTCGTGGCAAAGATCGGGACCGGCCTCGACACGATCGACCTCGATGCCGCCACGGACCACGGCGTCTCTGTCATCTACACGCCTGGAATGAACGCGCTCTCGGTCGCCGAACACGCGCTGACGCTGCTGTTGGCCGTCAAGCGGAACGTCCTGATCGGTCAGCGTGCCTTAGAGGCGGGCAAGTGGCGCGACGAGGTGCCGAACGCCCGTCCGGTGGCAGAGACGACCATCGGAATCGTCGGCTTCGGGAACGTCGGATCACGTCTCGCAGGCCTGCTCGACGGCTTCAACGCCGACGTCTACGCGCACGACCCGTACGTCCACGAGATCGACTCGCAGATCACGGGTGCAACGCTCACGGATTTCGAGACGGTTCTCTCGGAGTCGGACGCCGTCGTCGTCACCGCGGAACACACGCCCGAGACGCGCGGCATGATCGACACGGACGCGCTCGCAGCGATGGCCGACGACGCGGTCCTCATCAACACTGCGCGCGGGCCGATCGTCGACACGGACGCGCTGATCGCCGCGCTGCGCGACGGAACGATCGGCGGCGCCGGCCTCGACGTGTTCGAGACCGAGCCGCTGCCGGCCGATTCGCCGCTTCACGAGTTCGAAAACGTCGTCACGACGCCGCACATCGCGGCGTCGTCGATCCGGGCCCGGTCGGCGATACTCGAGACGCTGGTGGAGTACGCCTTCGAAATTATGGACGGAACACTCCCGCCGGAGCGGTTTGTCGCGGTACCGCCGCGCGAGAGCTGACTGAGACAGCTGCGGACGCCTCTCCCCAACAGCGATACTTAAACGGGGACTTATTTCAGCCAAACACTTTCATCAGTCTACGATCAACGTTGACTTGGTCGCTGACAAAAATGTACACTCATACCTACGATGCGGTCGTCGTCGGCTGTGGTATCGCCGGGCTCTCGGCCGGGATCCGCCTAGCGGAGCTGGACCGTTCGGTCGTCGTCCTTGAGAAATCTCCGAAGGAGCATCGTGGTGGTCACACGCGGTTCACGGAGTCGTTCCGTCTTCCGACGGCGGACATCGACCTCGACGTGGAGTTCGACGTGGAAGACTACACCACTGCCGACTTCTACTCGGACCTGATGAAGACGACGAACTACCGAGCCGACGAGGATCTCGTTCAAACCGTGACCGAAGAGGCCGGAGAGACGTTCGAATGGCTGACGCAGATGGGGCTCGACTGGGAGTATCAAGCTCCCCACCCTGGTTACACGGCGGGCCGCGTCTGGCTCGACGGGGAGACAATGCTTGACGACCTCGTCGACCAGTTCGAGGAACTCGGTGGCGAGGTGCGGTACGACGCGGAGATCCAGAGCGTCCACCGGGGAGACGACGGGACCGCGACCGGCGTCGAGGGGTTTGTCGACGGTCGTCGCACCCGGTTCGAGGCCGACGCGGTCGTGCTTGCGGCGGGCGACTACGGCTCCAGTAAGGAGAAACGAACCCGGTACTTCGGCCCCGGCTACGGGAACATGAAGGTCCGAGGTAGCCGATACAACACGGGCGAGATAATCGACTCGGCGATGGATATCGGCGCGAAGTCTGACGGTGAGTGGGGTGACGCTCACATGGCGATCATCGACGCTGGATCGCCAGACGTGGAGGGCGGTATCACTCGCATCGACGGCTACCAGTACGGGCTTATCTTAAACCACGATGGCGAGCGGTTCGTCAACGAAGGTGAAGACGCGCGGGCGCATACGTACGCCAAGTTCGGGCGGGAGATCTTCGAACAGCCCTATCACGAGGCGTTCATCATCGTCGACTCAACGGTCGTCGACGATGTGGCCCACATGGGTCCCTCGCGGGCGATCACCGCGGACTCGATACAGGCGCTCGTCCGCCGGCTCGACATCGAGGACCCGGAACGAGCGGTCGAGACCGTCGAGGCGTACAACGAGGCGTGCCACGACGGGGCGATCGACGAGTACGACCCAGACGTACTCGACGGAAACGCTGCGGAAGCCGTCGACCCGCCGAAGTCTAACTGGGCGCTCCCGCTGGACGAACCGTCATACACGGGCTACCCGGTTACCGGTGGCATGACGTTCACGTTTGGTGGTGTGGCGATCACGCCGGACGCGGAAGTACTCGACACGACGGACAGCGTCATTCCCGGGTTGTTCGCCGCGGGGAATGTCACGGGCGGGTTGTTCTACCACAACTATCCCGGCGGATCCGGCCTGACGAACGCGGCCGTCTACGGACGGGTTGCCGCTGAGACGGCGACCGAATACATCCGAGACGCGACAGCGGTAACGGCCACCGACGACTGACGACGAGCGACCCGAGGCGACACCGCTCCGCGACCGAGGGCCGCGGTATCGGAGCGATTTCACCCTGCGAGTTTAAGTGCATCTCGTCGTTCAGTACGGTATGGTACGCAGATACGACCCGGAACAGATTCCGTCGGTGTACACGCTCTCTGACGCGCCCGTCGCGAAGGAGGGGCCTGGGTTCGAGCAGATCGTCTTTCGAGGCGTCGACCAGATGGTGGGCATGACGACGATCGGACCGGACCGAGAGGACAAGCCGCAGCACAGCCATCCGTGGGAACAAACGACTATCGTCATCGAGGGCGAGGTCGACTTCCTCGTCGACGGAGAGCGGGTCTCGCTCGGCACGTACGATGCGGTGGAGATCCCACCGGACGTTCCGCACGCGTCCCGCGCGGTCACCGCAGAGCCGGCGCGCTTGCTCGCGTTCTGGCCCCTTCGGGAGGACCGACTCGATGCGACCGACTACCAGGAGGAGTTCGATGTCTAGTTCGGCTGCAACCGGCCGGACGAGGACTTCGAGGTGAGAACGGATGGATCTCACCGGACAGACGGCCCTCGTCACGGGCTCGAGTCGGAATATCGGGCGAGCCACGGCGATCCGGCTCGCAGAGGCCGGCGCGGACGTGGGAATCACGGCACGCAGTGACGAAGAGGGGTGTGAAGAGACTGCACGCCTCGTTCGGGAGGCCGGGAGCGAGGCCGCGATCGCCCTCGCCGACATCGGCGACCCAGATGCTGTCCAGCCAATGGTCGGCGACATCCGCGAGCAGCTCGGTCCGATCGACGTACTTATAAATAACGCGACATATCGACCGTCGAAACCGTTCCTCGACGTGGACACGCAGGACATCGATCGCGTGCTTGCGGTCAACTTCAGGGGAGTGTTTCAGACGACGCAAGCGGTCGTTCCGGACATGATAGATCGAGGCGGTGGTTCGATCGTGAACCTGATCGGAGCGATGGTGTATCTCGGCAAGGACGGCCACGCCCACTCGTACGGTTCAAAGCTCGGAATCGAGGGACAGATACGACAACTGGCGACCGAACTTGGCCCCGACGGGATCCGCGTCAACGGCGTCTCGCCCGGTCTCATCGACGTCGATCGAAACCGGACCGAAGAATGGGACCGGATCGAGCGAGAAGTGATCCGATCGACCCCGCTCGGACGGCTCGGGCAAGTCGAGGAGGTGGCCGACGCGTGTTGTTTCCTCGCGTCGGACGCCGGATCGTTCGTGACCGGACAGGTGCTACACGTCAACGGCGGGACCTACCCGACGCCGACACTGGTCCCGGATTCGTAATCCCCCACGGGCGGGCACCGGCGTCGCCGCTTCGAGGGCTCACGGTGAGCCGTGACCGCCACTCGGGTCTCAGAGCAGCCGTGAACTCCATCCGCCGTCGACGGGCAACACCGACCCGGTGGTGTACGACGCGGCCGAGGAGGAGACAAACGCGACCGCCTTCCCGAACTCTTCGATCGTTCCCATCTCCGGTAGGGGGAGCTCTGCGACGCGGAGTTCGCGCACGTCCGCTTCCGTCAGCCCCTCGCGTTCGGCCCGCGCAGCGATTTTCGACTCGATCCGGTCAGAGAGCACTCCTCTGGGGGCGACGCAGTTGGATCGGACCCCGTTTTTCCCCTCCTCGTTCGCGAGCGTTTTCGAGAGGCCGTAGATACCCGGCCGGAACACGTTTCCGAGGGTCCCGTGCGAGGTCGGCTCCGCCGCGGAGGCGGCGACCAAGTGCGTGATCGCGCCGCCGCCGTCGCGGAGCGCGGGCAGGGCGGCCTTACACTGAACAATCGTGCTCCGGAGTACGTCGTTGTACCCTCCGTCGAACGCTTCTAAGGAGGTGTCCTCGAAGGAGGCGTTGTTCGGACCACCGTGGTTGGTCACCAGCACGTCTAGGCCACCGAACTCCTCGACGGCCGCGGCGATACCCGACTCGATCGCGTCGGGATCGGCGAGATCCATCTCGACGGTGAAGACCGCATCGTCATCACAGTCGGTCTCCTCGAGTATCTCCTTGCGAGCCTCGGCGAGGTTGTCCGCGTTTCGGGAGGCAATCGAGACGCTTGCCCCCTCCGCGGCGAACTGAGTCGCTGCGCCGAGTCCGAGTCCTTTGCTTGCCGCAGCGACGAACACAGACGTTCCGCTGAGTCCTAACTCCATGCGTCTCACTTTCTTTGAGGCTGTGTAACGTTTCCGTTCACGGTAGAACTCGTCGTACGCGCCTCTTCGATCAGGAAGCCGAATGCACCCGTCAGGGCGCTATCGGCGGGCCGATTTCACGTGCTCTCGGATGTCAGCGACGAACGGATCGAACTCGGGGTTCCCGTTTTCACGGACCCACCGATACGTGACAATCCCGTCTGCGTCGATCACGAAGACGCTTCGCTGGGCGGACTCGATCGAACCGTACATATCCGGATAGGCGACGTCGTACGCGTGGGTGATCTCGTGACTCCAGTCCGAGAGCATCGGCACGTCGAACCCTTCCTGTGCTATCCAGACGTTCTGGGCGAACGGGAGATCAACGCTGACACCGTACACCGACGCATCGAGCGCTTCGAACGAGTCCAGTTCGCTTCCGAACGTACACATCTCCTCGGTACAACCGCCGGTGAACGCCCCCGGAACGAACGCCAGCACGATCGGGCCGCCGCCTATCTCCTCCGACAGGGTGAACTCGGAGACGTCGTCGTAGCCGTTTCCGCCAGCCAGCGGAACCGTGAAATCGGGTGCGCGATCGCCTTCAGAGACCATACTCGCCTATCGCGTGGACAGCGACCTAACGCTGACGGGTTGTCGGCCACCACCACGTCGCTGCCCAGGTTCGCAGTTAGCCGGACGCGCGAAAGGTCCGCGTGGTGTCTCTGTCGCCATGGACGACGTCAACCTCAACGAGATCGAACGAGGTGAAGATGCGGCCCCAGTCTCGGTAGTACAGGGGAGTGTCCTCGTCAACATAGTTCACGTCCGGGTCAGACGACGAGTCGCGTACCGGTCCCTCGATCTCCGCGGTGACAAGGATGGTGTCGGTGATCCGAGCCACTTCCTCGAAGACCCACTCGACATCGGGATGGAGGTGCTGTAGCGTTTCGACTGAGTAGACCGCGTCGAACTGCCCGTCGTCGAAGTCCTCGATGATACCCTCTATCGGGCCGCAGTGAAACGTTCCGTCGGCGGCAAGTGCGGGATAGGCCTCCCGCATCGTGTCGAATGCCTCGGCGTTGATGTCGACGCCCGAGAGGTTCTCAAAGCCGTCGTTGGCGAGATGCTCGAGATGACGGCCAGAACCGCACCCGAGTTCGAGAACGGCTGCGTCACGGGGAATGTACTCGTTGAGAGCATCGCGAATCACCGTACTCGTGTCGTTCGGGCCGTAATGTGCGTAGTACGCGGGGGAGTATTCGCCCGCCCGGTTTGTCCACGTGTTTCGGACGGAATTGAGGTCCACGTGTATCGACTCGGGCAAAGGCGTAAAACGCCGTCGAACAGCGTCTGATTGTGAACCGCCTCTGGGTCAAGCTCCGAGGCACTCGCCTTGGTTCTCCGTGGAATCGCCGGCTCTGTTGAACTGGAACGCCGAGGTGGCGTCTTCCGCCGCGTCGAGTTCTTCGGCCACAGTCCCTGTCGCCTCCAGTACCTCTCCGTTCACCGAAAGATAGGTCAGTTAAAATCGAATTCTACTGAACTATCAGATATCATATTATTATATACGCCCTTTGCGAGAGCGATGTCGAGCGCACCCAGCCCGATCGGAACGAAGACCGTTCGGTCCGAGGGTCGGACCGGCGTCTCGCGCTCGTCGTCCAACACCTCACCGATCGTCGCGTCCAAATCCGACGCAGAGAGGCCGTCTCGCGCAGCGATGTCGGCCAACGCACCGCGCTGGAGGCACTGCTCCACGTGATCGACCACGAGTCGGTCCGCACCCGTGAGTATCTCGTCCGGTAGCTCCTGATACGATCCGAGCGCGACGATGAGACCTGCTTTTGAGGGCCATTCAGCATCTAAAACCGGTAATTTTGAATCGGTGACCGTGAGAACGGCGTCGTTTCGAGCGGCGGTCGCCGCCGTCTCACACACGGTCAGCTCCGCGTCGAGCTGATCCCTCATTTCCGCGGCGAGACCGTCGGCTTTGTCCCGACTTATATCATATAAAAAGAATTCATTGATATCAAGTAGTTCGTCGGTTACCGAGAGCTGAAACGCCGCTTGAAACCCCGCGCCGAAGACGCCGACGGACTCGGGCGTGTCCGGTAGCAGGTGTTTCAGTCCCACGGCGGACTGCAGGGCGGTCCGGACCCCGGTCAGGTACATCCCCTCCAGTATCGCCTCGAATCGACCGCCGTCGAGGTCGAAGAGGAGAATGAGCGAGCTGATCGGGTCCTCGACGTCGGCGTCCCACGTCGCGACGGCCCACTTCGTGCCGACGGCGTCGAGCCAGTCGACGTACGCCGGCATATTGATCGCGAACGCGTTGTAGTCGGGCCATCCGCCGTCGTCGCCCAAGTGCATGGAGAGCTTCGCCGGATTCACGACCCGATCGCGGTTCGTCTCGATATACGTTCGCTCGACGACGCGCAGCGCGTCGGCGACGTCGAGTGCATCCTCGACATCGGACTGAGAGAGCAGGCTAGTTCCGACCATCGTGCGGTGATGATACTGGAGGCGCGCCCATACTTATTTGGATCGTGATCAGTTCTCACGCTCGCACTCGAACTCACCCGTTGGACTCACCATCGAACCGATCGGCGTTGAACAGGCCGATCTCTCGGTTCGTCTCGCCGTCGAGTGCCAGGTCGGCGAGGGCCTCCCCCACCGCGCTCGCGAACTTGAACCCGTGGCCCGAGAAGCCGGCTCCGACGGTGACGTGCGAACGGCCGGGCGCGGCGTCGAGCACGAAGTGCCCGTCGGGCGTGTTCGTGAACAGACACGTCGAGAGCCGCATGGTCGGCCCGATAGCGTCCGCGATCCGTCGTCACTCGGACTCCGCTTTGGTCCTCCGTGATGTCGGTGACCGTCTCACGGGCGCGAATCTCGGCGCCGCGGGCCTGTGCCGCCTCGACGTGAGCGATGATACATTGCTCGGGGACGAGGAACCCGCTCTCTGGTTGGTATACGGCGCGATGGTGGTCTGGGATGTCGTATCCCGGGAACCGCTCGATCCCGAGCGTGTCGACGCCCCGCGACGCGAGATGGTGCGCCGCAGCGCTGCCCATACCACCGACTCCGACCACGATCGCTTCGTAGCGTTTGCTCATATTCTGCTCGTCTTCGGTACGCACGGCGACGTGCATATATCTGAACTGTTCTACCGCCGCCGATGTGGTGCTGGCGACACGGTCCGCCGTGGTGTGGGTCCGGCCGCGTTACGGGCCTGGCCGCGCTACGGGTCCGACCGGTAGACGACCTTCTGATGGGTGTAGAACTCGTACGCCCGCTTTCCCATCTCCTTGGTCGTCTCGGACGACGACGCCTTCATGCCACCGAACGGCATCTGAATCTGCGAGCCCGTGGTCGAGCCGTTCACCTTCACGACGCCGGCCTCGATCCGGCGTGTGAACTCGCGGGCGGACGCCATGTCGGAGGTGAACACGCTGGACGAGAGCCCGTAGTCGACGTCGTTGGCGACCGCGATCGCCTCCTCGAAGTCGGCCACCTCGATGATCCCGAGTACCGGTCCGAACACCTCTTCTTGAGCGATGCGCATCTCGGAGTCGACGTCGCCGAACACCGTCGGCTGCATGAAGTACCCGTCTCCAAGGTCGGACGGTTGCTCGCCGCCGGTGAGGAGTGTGGCACCCTCCTCGCGGGCGATATCGACGTACTCGAGATTCGTCTCGTTCTCGTCCGCGGACACGGCCGGGCCCATGTCCGGGTCGTCCATTCCCGGACCGAGCGAGAGCGCCTCGGCGCGCTCGACGACGGCGTCGGTCATCTCGCTCGCGACGTCCTCGTGGACGATGAGGCGGCTCGTCGCCGTACAGGCCTGTCCACAGCCGCCGAACGCGCCGGCGATCGCGGTGTCAGCCGCTGCGTCGAGGTCCGCGTCCGGAAGCACGACCTGCGGGTTCTTCCCGCCCATCTCGGTCTGAACGGGGAGCCCTCGGGCGGCGACCGTCTCGGCGATGTGCTGGCCGGTCGCGGTCGACCCGGTGAACGAGACTCCGTCGACCGCCTCGTGGGTCGTCAGCTCGTCGCCGACCGTCGAGCCCGCGCCGACGACGAGGTTGACGACGCCGTCGGGGAGTCCGGCCGCCTCGAGGATCTCGACGAGCCTGCGGGCGATCATCGGCGTCTCGGACGACGGTTTAAGAACGACCGCGTTACCCGTCGCCAGCGCCGTGGCCAGCTTCCAGCTCGGCGTCGCGATCGGGAAGTTCCACGGGGTGATGAGCGAGACCACGCCGAGCGGCTCCCGAACCGTGTAGGTGAACGTCTCGGGGTCGTTCGACGGGACCGTGTCGCCGGTCGCGGTGCGCGACTGGTTCGCGAAAAAGCGGAAAATCTCCGCGGCCCGCCCGACTTCGCCGCGGCTCGAGGAAATCGGTTTCCCCTCCTCGCGGGTCAGCGTCTCCGCCAGCGAGTCTTGAGCGTCGTCGATCCGATCGGCGACCTCGTATAAGACCTCCTCGCGCTCGACCGGCGGCGCGGCCGCCCACGACGCGCTGGCCGTGTCGGCCGCGCGGACCGCTGTGCGCGCTTGCTCCGGGCTCGCGCCGGGAAACGCGACAATCGGGTCGTCGGGGTCCGCGGGGTCCCGGACCGTTATCTCGTCGTCGCTCTCTCCCTCGATCCACTCTCCGTCGACGTATTGGTAGGCTGTCGCTGACATAGCTGTCTGTCCGTGGTCGCGTGCCGCACAGAGTGAAGCCTGTGGGCAGCATGAAACAGTTACTCACCCCCGTCAATAAAGAGTTGCGCCCCTCGCGAGACTACGGGAAGCGATTTCCCGTCGCTGGCGACCTATTCCGCGTCGTAGTCGCGCATCGTCAACACCGGCACTTTGGCCGTGCGGACCGTCTTCTCGGTGACGCTGCCGATCAGCCGCTCTCGGAAGCCGGTGCGCCCGGCGGTACCCATCACGATGAGGTCGATCCCGTTCTCAACTGCGTAGTCGCCTATCTTCTCGTGTGGAACCCCTTCAGTCACGGCCGATACACCCTCCAATCCGCGTTCGCGGGCGCGGTCGGCGATCGCTAACGTGATCTCTTCGCCCCAGTCGATGTGTTCTTCATGTACCTCCTCGTGACGCATGACCTCCGAGGGAAGCGTCGCATTGTCCGGCTCGATCGCGTACACGGCGTGTACGGTCGCATCGCAGAGTGACGCGAGCTCGATCGCGTGTGACGCCGCGGTGTCTACCACGTCGCTACCGTCCGTCGGAACCAGGATGTCGTCGTACATTGTGTTACCTCAGTTCGAGGTTTCGGTCGAGCCACAAAGCAGTACCGGCGCACTCGGCGGTCACGCGGTGTGTGAGCGATCGGTCAGTCATCGTCAGTCGCCACCTCTTTGGCGTTCGCGTCGGTCTGTGACCGTTCCGACGGTTGCTCGGGCTGTCTGAGCCACGTGGCGTCCTCTTGGAACAGCCGCCGGCCGTGTTCCTTGCCGAGATGGCGCGCGAACACGAAGACCGCGATGAGACAGACGACGGCGAACGGGGCACCGGTGATGATGACCGACGAGCGGAGGGCGGACGCGCCGCCGAGCACGACGAGGATAGACGCGATGATCCCTTGGAGCACGCCCCAGAACAGTCGGTTGATGCGCGAGGGGTTCGCCTTCCCGCCGGTGGTCAGCATCCCGACGGCGAGGGTCGACGAGTCGGCCGACGTGGCGAAGAACGTCACGACGAGGACGAAGAACATCGCCGTCCAAATCTCCCCCAACGGCAGGGCGTCGAACAGGACGAAGCCGGCGACCCCGTTTCCGTACTCGTTGATCGGCCCGAGCAGGTTAGCGGCGCCCGAGTGTTGGAGCCAGACCGACGTGCCGCCGACGACGGAGAACCACACGATCGAGACGGACGTCATCGCGACGTAGGCCGTAAAGACTACCTCGCGGATGGTGCGCCCCTTGGAGATCCGCGCCAGGAACAGGCCGACGAACGGCGCCCACGCGATCCACCACGACCAGTAGAACACCGTCCAGAAGGACGCCCACGCGGCACCGCCCTCGGTGCCGACGCCCGAAAAGAGGCTCATCGTGAAGAAGTTGTTCACGTACGTCCCGACGGCGGCGACGCCGGTGTTCAGCACCGACAGCGTCGGGCCGAGGATCAGCGCGACGCCCAGCAGGATCCCCATCATGGTGAGGTTGAAGTCCGAGAGCCGCCGGATCCCGCGGTTGACGCCGGCGAGCAGTGACGCCACGAACACGACCGTGATCCCGACGATCGCAAGGAGCGTCTCGACGTTGCCGAAGGTGAATCCGGTCTGGAGCTCGACCCCGCTGAGCAGCTGTGTGGCGATGAACCCGAGTCCGGTCGCGATCCCACCCAGCGTCGCGACGACGGCGAGCGTGTCGATCGTCTTCCCGATCACGCCGTCGAGCCCGTCCTCGCCGAGGATCGGGTACAGGACCGTCGACGTCCGGAACGGTGCCCCCTCGCGGTAGACGTAGTAGGCGACCGGGATACCGATCGCGAGGTAGCCGGCCCACGCGCTGACTCCGTAGTGGAAGATCGCGTACGCGATCGCCGGAACGATCGCCCCGGTCGTCTCTCCCTGAACACCCTCAAAGAGCGGTGACGGGGTCGCGTAGTGGGTGAGCGCCTCTACCGGACCGAAAAAGACGATTCCGGCCGAGAGCCCCGCGGAGAAGAACATCGCGAAGTACGAGAAGTAGCTGTACCTCGGGTCGCCGTCGCCGAGCTTCAGACTCCCGTACCGACTGAACATGAGCCAGAAGCCGACCAGCACGATGAGGAACACCGAGAGCAGGTACAGCCAGGCGAGCCCCTGGCCGAACACCTCGAACGCGGTGTTAATCTGCTGTTGAACCCACTCCGTCCGCACCGCGGCGAGAGCGATGAATCCGAGCGTCACCACCGCCCCCAACACGAACGGGATCGGGTCTATCTCATCTACAAACGTTTCGAACGCACTCGTCCCTTCATCTGGCATGAGTGATCTTCGTTACCGTACTTAAACCGGGGATATTTATACTTTTTCATCATTCAGGATCGAGTGTCGTGATTCTCTTCAGCCGAGTGTTGTGGCACTTTCCAGACCCGACTACTCACCCGCGAGCCCGGGCACTCCACGGCGGTCTGCTGCGACGAACTGTTTCTGTTGATGCGAACTGTTAATATTGTTCGCTAAACTCTCCCAAACGTGACTGACGAGCAACCGATCTTCGACTACGCTGCATCGGCTCCGTGGGCGCAGGTGGTTCGGTCGTACGGCGGGGTAGAAGCGGTAAACGACGCGATCAAAGACATGGTCGCGAACGGCCGCACCCATGACGAGTGTTGGGAAGCGATCTGGGACCACGAGGTGCGGCGGTTCGAGCGCGACCCGGAGTTCCGTCGTGACGTTCGAGACATCTACGAGAGGGCGGGCGTGAACCTCCTCAGCGTCACCCCGTGGGTCCACGAGTCGGGAGCCTCCGAGCGTCCGGGCCAGCGCCGCGATCTCGCCCGCTGGCAGGCGCGGTTCGACGCTGCCGACTGGCTCCGGAAGGCGACCTCGCCCGCCGCGGCTCGGTCGATCGCCGCAGACGGCGACGTTGGGGTCGTGTTAAACACCCAGAACGTCGGCGGGGCGATCGACGGCTCTCTCGGCCGGGTCGACGTGCTGTACAACGAGGGCGTGCGGCTCTTCCAGCTGACGTACAACCACCAGAACCTGGTCGGAACCGGCTGTAATGACCCATCGCAGGGCGGACTGTCGGGATTCGGACGCGACGTCGTCGACCGGATCACGGACCTGGGCGGCGTGGTCGACGTCTCACACTGCGGGAAACAGACGACGCTGGACACGATCGAGTACGCCAACGCCCCGGTGGCGGTCACGCACGCCGCCTGTCAGGAGGTCGCGCCGCACTACCGCGGAAAGTCGGACGAGGAGATCGAGGCGGTCGCTGCCGACGACGGGTATATGGGGATCGTCGCGCTCCCCTGGTTCATCGCGCCCGGCCGAGACGACCCCACGCTGGAGGTGTTCCTCGATCACCTCGAACACGCCGCGTCGATCCTCGGGACCGACCGGATCGGGATCGGGACAGACTTCTTCCCGGCCGATTCACAGTTCCCGGACGAACTGTTGACGTACTACAAACAACACATCATCGACCTCGGCTTCGACCGCGAAAAGGTCGAACAACGCACGATAGCCGACGGAATCGGCGAGTTCGGGACGTACGAAGACTGGCCCGTGGTCCGGCAGGCGCTCGAGCGACGGTTCTCCCCGTCTGAGGTCGACGGCATCCTCGGCGAGAACTTCTTGGACTACTGGGATCGCGCGGTAAACGGCGACCGATAGGCGCGCGACGACGCGCACAGATCGAGTCGACGATGACGGGGCCGACGCGGAACCGCCGAGGCGACGTGGTCGGCTCCTCGGTTAACTCTCTAGCTCGTTCAGGTCGAACCCGGCCCCCTTTTCCGAGCCCTCGAACGGGGGCGCGAGGATCCCGTTACTGTACTCGAATATCTGTCGCCATCGCTCCCGGTCGACCGTGACGCCCTCCTTGACGAACCGGGTAACGCGGTCACAGATATCCTCGGGTAGGTAGACGCGCTCGAACAGCTCGGCGTCCCTGATCGCACGGTCGGCGACGCGGTTGACATCGTCCGAGTACCGGGGATGACGCGGGTCGACGCAGACGACCACGAACCCGAGATCGAACTCCTCGTCCGGAGCCGGTTCGACGGACTGCCGCAGGAACCGGTGGAGGAGCTGCGCGTCCGTCGCGTCGTACGGGGTCGACCGAGCCTCGCCGTCGAAAACGGCGCGGAACAACGGGGCCTCCTGCGCGCGGTGCCGATCCGCTCGGACCGCGCGGTCTATCGCCGCGTATCCGTTCGACGGCGCAGACAGGTTCATCTCGGCGACCGTGGGTCGCGACCCGGCGGGCGTCCCGAGGACGGTCCGGGACTGTCCGTCGTCGCCGACGGAGAGCACCAGCGAGACGTATCCTCGCTTGGCCGCCCGGTACGCCAGCGCGCCGAGCAGTTCCTCACCGGCGTCGACCGCACAGTCCTTCACGCGAGTGATCCCGGTTCCGTATCGTTCCGCGTGGGCACAGGCCAGATCCAGGGCCGGCACGGACGAGACGGTACACGGGAGTTCCCGTCCGTCGAGGACGGAGATCGGTGACTCACGCTGCTCAATCGTCGGCGTCGTCGCGTCCAACTCGTCTAGCGGGTCGAGCAGGGCTTCGAGCGTGGCGAGCCCGGTCCCGCGGTACGTCTCGGCCCACCACACCGCCGCCGCGTTCGACCGCGCGGTGCTGGGATCGAACCCGGCTGCCTGGAAGCATTGCTCGGACAGGTCCAACACCTCTCTGACGCTCAGGTTCATTGGTCGTCCCTCCAGTACGCCGCCTGCTCGGGCTTCGGCGGGTACATCCAGTACTCCTGATCGGAGTCCGGCAGCTCGTGTGAAAGCGGCGCACCTTGGAAGAACGTTCCGCGCACCCACCCCTTCGACTTGGGGTGTGCCTTCTGGATCCCCCACATCGCCTTGAGGCAGGCGATGAAATGCAGGGGAACGAAGTCGGCGTCGAGGGGGTTCCCCCGAATCTCCGCGTACGGGAGCCCGTGGAGGTTCTGTATCCGCTCGACGACGTATCGATGCTCCGGGTGCTCCACGAGTAACTCCGCGACGCTGTCGGCCGGATCGAACCCGTCGAGGTCACTCCGGAGCGACTGCACGCGGCGGGCGACGTCGGCCGGAAGCTCGTACTCGTCGGGCCCTCGACCGCGCACGCCGAGCCGCGGTTCCTCGTTTTCTATCGAGCGGTACCAGAAGTGACGGGTCGCCTCCGGCCGGTCGAAGTCGATGTCCAGCGCCCACGCGTACCCCTCGTCAATCTCCGATCGGAGTGTCGCGACCTCCATTCCGGGAACTACGTCGCTCCGCTCGGAGACCGTGAGCGACTCTTCGAGCCCGTCACAGACCTCCGGGCGGACGTCCAAGAGCAGCGAGTGGAGCACTTCTTGGGTCTCCCGCTGGAGTTTGTCGCCGGCCCACTGACAGACCGCCTCCCAGAAGCGACCCTCCGGCGGGTCGGCGGCCAGTGCGTCGACGCGATCGCCGACACGCGTGAGGTCGGCAGCGATCGTATCCTTCGAAGCGAAGAATCGGTTCGTACTGCTGTCGTCCTCTTCGAACCAGCGCTGTGCCCGCTCCAACAGCGAGTGGAACCGCTCGAGATCGGATTCAGACGGGTCGATCGACTTCGCGCGGGCCAGTGCCACCTCTCGGGCCCGGAGCCACGCGTGGAGCTGCTTCGGGTGGTTCACTAAGTAGAGGACGATTCCGACGCCCGAGGAGTTGCCCGTACCCAGGTAGCGTTTGATCTCGTCGTCGAGCGTCGGCGCATCGGGGTTGCGTGCCGCGGCGACGTGGTCGGCGAGGTCGTAGCCGAAGACGCGGAGCATGTAGGCAGCGAGCATCTGCGACATGTACGGTCGCGTCAGCGGGTGGTCGTCGTCCAGCGCTCGGAACATCTTCGTGCCGTTCAGCCCGTTCCCGTAGTACCCGGACGAGCGGGTGAGGTACCCCCCGGCGGCGAGCTGGTCGATGTCGGGCTGGTGGCCGTCCGCCAGCGAGTCAACGACGTGACCGAAGAACCTTGAGCTGCGGTTCGCTCGGGTCCAGATCAGGATCTCCGGCGTCGCGCGTCCCTCCATCACGTGCGGGAGCTCCTCGTGCTGTGCGTCCATCATCGCCGGCGAGATCTCCCCCTCACAGAGGAACGCCCACAGGTCCCAGTCCTCGGCGATAATTCGGTCCGTGTTCTCGCTTTCGGGGGACACTCGCGAGAAGACGCCGAACGATAAGCGACGCGTCGGCGTCTCGATCGCGTAGACGACCCGACCGACACCTTCCTCATCGAGCGACAGTCGGTCGACGCTGATCTCCCACTCCTCCGACGTCATCTTATTAACGAGCAACCGTCCGAAACTCAATCGTGTCTGTTTCAGTGCACCCAGGCGTTCGGGACGCATCAACTCCGACGGATCGCGAAGCGAACCCGTCTCGAACGGGGGCATCTGCTGGTCGGTATGCATCGTGTGGGTGAGAAACAATCACTCTGTTACTAATTTCTTTCGGTTCTTGTGGATAGATCATGTTGGATATGGCCACTGAAGGAGAACGGAGAATCGAGTAAAAGTATAGTAATACATATGAGTCTGCAAATACCGATACGTAACTTCCCGACGAGCGGTGAAACGGCATTGCCAACATATATCATGCTCGCTGTCCTTCCGCCCGTCATGGGATTAGACAAACCGCCGAAACGGTCCGTCAAAACGGCGACCACTGTCTTCGGAATTATCGAATACCTACTCGAAACCGGCGGCGCAGACGTCGCCGAAATCGCGGAACAGCAAGAAATGGCGCGAAGCACGGTTCACAACCACCTCGCGACCCTCTCGAATTTAGAGTACGTGGTGAAGACGGACGGGACGTACCGGTTGAGCCTCAAATTTCTGAACCACGGGATGCTTGTCAGGGACCAACTGCCGCTGACACACGTCGCTCCCCCGATCATCGAGCAGCTGTCAGCGGAGACGGGAGAGGTTTCGTGGATCATCGTCGAAGAGCACGGGAAGGCGGTGTACCTGCTGAAAGAAACCGGTGAAAACGCAGTCAAGACTCGTGGCTACGTCGGTAAGCGCACCACGATGCACGATATCGCCGCCGGGAAGGCCATTCTCGCGCACTTGCCAGACGAGAAGGTTGCGAAGATTATCGAGACCTACGGGCTCCCCCGGCGCTCGGAAAACACGATCACCGACGAGGGAGAGCTGTACCGTGAACTTGAGACGGTTCGAGAGCGCGGATACGCTATTAATAAGGGTGAGACGACAAAGAAAGTCTGGGCGATGGCGAGCCCCATCATGAAGCAGGGCTTCGTCTGCGGTGCGGTCGGGGTTGCAGGGCCGAAACACCGCATGAGCGGGGAGCGGTTCACCGACTCGATGCCGGCGAAAGTGCTAGAGGCCGCGGACACGATCGAACTGGAATTGGAATATCAGTAACCAACGTAGCTTTTTGCGGATCGGCGTGTCTGTCGCCGTCGATAATCGTAGAACTATTTGAATATGGACATATTATGGCGGCGAGATCTGCGTGTATATAAATCATCGTCGCGCGAACTGTACTACGCATCTCGGCCGAAGACGTCATCCGTAGAGAGCGCCTTTGTGAAAGCGTCGAAGACCGTAAGACATAAATAGATTATGTATCGTCCCGTGGAAGTTGGATCAGTACCGAAAGCGCCGTGGTCGATACGTAGTGATCGCGACACGCGCTACGACGAGCGGTCTAATCCCGTGCCTCTTCTCATATTCGTAGTATAAGCGGTCGGACGTCCGGTTACAATTACAAATATACGAGTGTAATTGTAGCCCAACTACTGCTCTACTCTCACGCCCGTCGCGGTTGAGAAGCCGAAACCGATGCTTTCGGAGTAGATCTCCATTCGTGCCTTCTCGCCTAAATAATGGGTAGAGTCTGGAATCCGTCGAAGGCGTTTAATTGCACGCTTCGCGGTGCCACGCTCCGTAACGTGGTGGGCGTTAGTGCGTGACACCAACATATGATATGATTTGACGACCAACCCTACCGCCTTACCGCGATTCTCCAGATTCGTAATTGTTCATTAAGAATCGGTTCAGATCATTTTGACAATACCAAACAAAGAGAGGTCGACGATCCGAAATCATGCATTAAGTGATACGCTGGCATATAATTTGTTGCCAGCGATTACTGCTAATATTTTAATAATCCTATAATATTATCCAAAATATGTTGTCTTTGCTAGATAATAATCATCTAATCGATCGCTTGAATATTGACTTCGATAATATTAGCAGTATCGAGAACTTGTTCGGGGACGGTCGTCGTAAACCGTTCGTCGGGCATTCGGCTCTTTGGCGCGGATAAACTAATTGCGCCGTGGACCGTGCCGTCATAGACGATCGGGGCAGCAACTGCCCTCACACCCATAATTTGTTCTTCGTCATTGTTGGCATACCCCTTGGTTCGAATTTGACGGAGTTCATCGCGGAGTTCCGATTGATTGGTGGTGGTGTTCGGAGTCCGTGCAATCAGCTCGTAATCGCTGAGAATCCGATCACGGTGGGGTTGGTTGAGGTGCGCTAAAATCGCTTTACTGGCGGCTGAACAGTGGAGATTTCGCCGTGGGTATCCCTTAATACGCGTATAGAGGTCTTCACCGACGGCATCAGGACCAAACTGTTCGTACAAGAGGATCTCTCGACCGTGGCTCTCGACAACAAGATGTCCGGCCTCGCCGGTCTTTTGTGTCAGTTTGTTTACTACTGGTTTGCCTGCTCGATACAGACGCGACTGGGACCGAACGTACTCTCCAAGCGGCAGTGCGAACCAGCCTACTCGGTACATTCCGTCTTCGCTTCTAACGTACCCTTCGTCTTTCATCGTTGCCAGATACGTGTGGACTGTCCCAGCCGATCTATCGACTTCGTTTGTAATCTCGGTGATCGATGCACCCTGCTTCTCTCGGAGAATCTTGAGTATCTCAAAAGCCGTCTCAACTGACTGAATTCGCCGCGGAGATCGGTCATCGGCCATATTAAGTCGTTAATGCCCAAGGATATAGTATTTGGTATCGTCAAATCAATACTGCCGGACCACCCACAGTTGGGTTCAGAAGACTATCGGCGGTAGGGTGGGCACGATGCCCGGTAACTTTTTGTCCCCCGCAAGGAAGAAGTTGACAGATCGATATGAGTCAGGTACAGCTATCAGACGTAACGAAAGTGTACGACGACGTACTCGCTGTAGAGGACATCGATCTTGCCGTTCAAGACGGTGAGTTCCTCGTAATGGTGGGTCCGTCCGGTTGTGGAAAGTCGACGACCCTCCGGATGATTGCCGGTCTCGAAACAATAACTGCGGGCGAGATCGCTATCGGTGACCTGGTTGTTAACGATGTCAGACCGCAAGACCGGAACATCGCAATGGTGTTCCAGAACTACGCGCTGTACCCGCATATGACAGTGCGAGAAAACATGTCGTTCGGATTGCGACTCTCAGAGGAGTACTCCGACGAGGAGATAGACGAACGCGTTGAGGCTGCAGCAGATCTCTTGGAAATCCCGGAACTTCTCGATCAGTTGCCGAAGCAACTCTCGGGTGGCCAGCAACAGCGCGTCGCGCTGGGTCGATCGATCGTCCGCGATCCGGACGTGTTCCTGATGGACGAACCGCTCTCGAATCTGGATGCCAAACTACGCACGCAAATGCGAACTGAACTCCAGCGCATCCACGAAGAACTTGGTGTGACCACGATCTACGTCACCCACGACCAGACGGAGGCGATGACGATGGGCGATCGCATCGTCATCCTCAACGAGGGCGAGATCCAACAGGTGGACGAACCCTCGGTGTGTTACGATCGGCCGAACAACAAGTTCGTTGCAGGGTTCATTGGGTCTCCGAGCATGAACTTCTTCGATGTCGATGTCACACCGACCGACGAGGGAGTTCTGGTAACCGGTGACGGGTTCGAGGCGACGCTCCCGGTGGCACTAGCTGCCGGCCCGTACACTCTCGGAGTTCGCCCAGAGGACTTCACTGTCGCGTCCGGCAGCGGCCACCTCGAGACGGTCGTCGATGTCGTCGAGCCAATGGGATCGGACAATTTTCTCTATCTGCGTCCGCCCGAGGGCGACGGCGAGATCGTCGCCCGTGTCGATAGCGAGTTCCATCCGGAACCGGGAGAACCGCTCGCGCTCGGCTTCGAGCCGGCCGACGTCCACTTCTTCGACGCATCGGGGAAGCGTGTCTCTCTGGGCGACGAATCCGAATTCGTAACGGGGCACTGAGACACTCATGATCTACGATTCTATTGGGTCCATAGATACCGAATGGGCAGGGAAACCGTACAGAGAGATCACGGCTATCGCGGAGAGCGACGGCTCGGTCCTCGTCGTTCCGGTCGGCAGTATAGAACAGCACGGCCACCATCTCCCTGTCGCGACGGACACTATCCTTGTCGACGCCATGGTCCACGGCGGCTCAGAACAGGTCGATACTGACGTTCCGTTGCTCGTCACACCGCCGGTCTGGAGCGGGTTCTCTCCGCACCACCTGCCCTTTGGCGGAACACTGTCATTAGATCTCGATCATCTCCGGGCAGTCCTCGAGGATGTCGCCCAGACCGGGATCGAGAACGGCTTCGACGCGGTCTGTTTCGTCAACGGGCATGGCGGAAACGCCTCACTCATCGACGCGGTCGTCAGTACGGTTGGGATCTCGACGGACGCCGAAATCCTCGGGACGACGTACTTTACACTGGCGACCGAAGAGATCGAGTCAATTCGGGAGAGCGACACCGGCGGGATGGCTCACGGCGGCGAGTACGAGACCTCACTCATGCTCCACCTCCGACCGGATCTGGTAGCCGATTCTGACCAGCGAGACGGCACGATATGGAACGAACACTACGAGTTGGGCGGCCGCGACCTCCTGGAGAGCGGTCCGCTCTCAGTCTACCGATCGTTCGACGAATACTCGGATTCGGGAGCCATCGGCTCCCCGGAACTGGCAAGCGCCGAGAAAGGTGCTCGGATCTACGATACCATCACGAGTGAGTTGGCCGCTCTGTTCGTTGCTATCCACGAACACAACGCCTGAACGCGGCCGTTCATCTGCACTATACGTCATGATTGTTCTTGTGTAATCGGAGGGTTTTTATGGATACATACAGAGCTTACTTTCAGATGTCGAACAATCAATCGGACCTTTCGGAAGAGGACGGTATTGACCGGCGCCGAATGCTCGGGGCTATCGGGGGCGGCGGTATCATCGCCATCTCGGGCTGTCTCGGTGGCGACGGCGGCGATGGTAGCGACGGTAGCGATGGTAGCGATGGTAGCGATGGTAACGATGGTGACGACGGTGGACAACAGACCATCCAGTTCCTGACGATGGGTGTCGGGGACAACATCAGGGAGTTCTTCGAGGAGAACAACGCCCAATTCGAGGAGGAGTACGATGCCAATCTTGAGTTCACCAGTGTCACATGGGGTAACGCCCAGCAGACCGTGAATAACCGAGTCGACGGTGGCGAAGCGCCAGACGTCGCTCGCTGGCCGGCCCGGTGGATACCCCAGCTCGTCGGTAAAGAAGAGCTCGTCCCGATCACCGACATGATGGAGGGCGAATTCGGTGACAAGTTCTACCAGGGAATGGCCGAAGGCTGCATGTATCAGGGAGAATACTACGGCGCACCGTGGGCAGCCTCCAACAAGTGCATGTACTACAACAAGGACGTCTTCGAGGCGGCGGGCCTCGACCCTGAGAATCCCCAGATCGACACCTGGGAGGAAATGCTCTCCGCGGCCCAAACGATCACGGAGGAGACCGACACGGCGGCTCTCGGACTCGCTGGCGCCGACGCGATCGAGACCGGCTCTCAGTACTACCACTACCACTGGTCGTACGGTGCCGACCTGATCGACGACGACGGGCAACCAGTCGTCAACTCCGACGAGGGCGTCGAAGCCCTGAGCTTCTACTCGGACCTACACCTCGAGCACGGCGTTACGCAGTCCTCGCCGCTGTCCTCGACGCGACAGGACATCCGACAACTGTTCGAGTCCGGTTCGCTCGGAATGGTTATCGCCCACGTGTACGCGGGAATCAACATCGACAACAGCGACGCCGACTTCGATTACGGCATCGTGCAGGTGCCAGAGGGTCCGGCCGGTCGATACAGCCTCAACACGATCGACGGGGTGTCGATCTTCGCCCAGACCGAGGTTGAGGATCTCGCACGGGACCTGCTCCGGTTCTACTTCGACGAGGATCGTCACTTCGAATACGCCAGTAACAAGGGATTCATGCCGACGGTGGAAGCGGTCGGCGACCGCGACTACTTCCAGGACTCGGAGAACTGGTCGCCGTTCATCGAAGCCGGCCAGTATGCGCGTGCCCGACCGAAACTCTCGAACTTCAACCAGTTCAACAACCGCATGGTCCAAGCAATCCAGGAGGCGGTGGGCGACCAGAAGTCCCCTCAGGAGGCTCTGGACGACGCCCAGGCCGACCTCGAAGCGGAGATGCAGTAATCTCAACAGATGGGTTCCGTAGAAGAGTACACCGAGTCATCGACTGATTCGCGCCTCCAGCGGAGCGCTACTCACCTGAGGAAACACAGACAGGCGTACCTGCTGATCGCGCCAGCAGCGATCTTTCTCCTCAGCGTCGTGGGGTGGCCGATCTTCGAGACGTTCCGCCTGTCGCTGTATCGCTCACCGGCCGATTCGGCGATCGAGACCTACGTCGGCTTTCAGCACTACGTCGATATTCTCACCGACGATTTCTTCCCCCAGTTGCTCTGGCAGACTGGTCGCTGGGTTCTGCTCGGTGTCGCCGGTAAGACGCTTCTTGGGCTGTTGATCGCCGTTCACCTCAAGGGTGACATCCGGGGGCGGAAGTTCTTCAGAACGGCATTCCTCATCCCGTGGGGGATCCCCTATGCCATCTCCGCGGTCGTCTTCCGTTGGATCGAGCACCCCCAGTACGGCTACCTGAACGCCATCCTGCTGAAACTGGGCGTGATAGACCAGGGCATCGGAATTCTCGGGAACCCTGACGTCGCCTGGCTCGGCGTCGTGGTGGCTGACATCTGGATCGGGACGCCGTTCATGGCCATTATCTTCCTCGCGGGGCTACAGTCGATCCCCGAGGAGCTGTACGAGGCCGCCGCGATCGACGGGGCGGAGCGGTGGCACCAGTTCCGCTACATCACGATCCCGCAACTCAAGAGCGTTCTCCTGATAGCGACTCTGCTAGCGACGATCTGGACGTTCGTTAGTTTCGACGTCATTTGGACGATGACCGGCGGCGGTCCGATCAACACGACGGCGACGCTCGTGATCTGGATCTATCAGGTCGGCCTCCAAAACGGGAATCTCGGCGAGGGCGCGGCGTACAGCGTCATCGGGTTCCTGTTCCTGATGGTGTTTGCCGTGATCTATCTGCGGATCTACACTCGTGGAGGTGACGAGTTATGACGATGGCTGGCCAGGAACGGAGCGGGCTCCGGAAGGTCCGCATCTACGGCATCCTGATCGGCCTGCTCGGGGTCATGATGTTCCCGTTCTACGCCATGTTCTCGAGTACGTTTAAATCGGAGTCGGAGATATTCTCCAGTCCGGCGACGCTGTTCCCCACAGAGGGGTCCATCGAGGCGTATCTCACCGTCTGGAGCCAGACCGACGTGTTACTGTGGATAGGTAACAGTTTCATCATCTCGCTGGGGACGGTTGCCCTGACCCTACTACTCGCCATCCCCGCCGCGTACTCCTGTGCACGCAACGAGTTCGTCGGCAAGCGGTCATTCTTACTTGCGGTGCTCGTCGTACAGATGTTCGCGCCGGTCGTGCTGATCGTCGGGCTGTTCGACGTCATCACCCGGTTCGGGATCTACAACAGCTACCTCGCCGTGATCATCCCCGCGGCCGCGTTCACGCTGCCGTTCAACATCTGGATGCTGTACGGGTACTTCCAGACGATCCCCGTGTCGCTAGAGGAGTCGGCTCGCATCGACGGCGCGAGTCAGTTCCAGATCCTCACGAAGATCGTTCTCCCGCTGACGAAACCCGCTTTGGTCGCCAGCGTGACGTACACGTTCCTGTACGCGTGGAATCGGCTTCTGTTCGTGCTCACCTTCCTCACCGACGCGGAGAAGTACAACATTCCTCGCGGGGTCTTCTCGATGGTCGGTGCGCTCCAAACCGACTGGCGGATGATGCTGACCGTTTCCGTTATCGGAATCATCCCGCTGTTGATTCTCTTCGCCTTCCTCGAAGAGTACATCGTCGCCGGTATGACTGCCGGCGCGGTCAAAGAATAGCCATCCGTCGAAGTGGCTATTCATCACCCCGAGAATTAACTGGGTTCCCCTCTCTTTTGTCGCATGGAATTTGCAACGTGGGCCTATCCGTGGGATATCCTCGATGAAGGGCCGGAGCAAACCGTCGAGCAACTCCGCGATATCGGTATCGGGGAGATCAATCTCGCGACGAACTATCATGCCGTCCAGACGTTCTCGCCACGTAACCCCGACCGGAAGACGCACTTCGCTCATGCGAGTTCGTACTTCCAGCCGGACGATCGGTATGGGACACTTGCGCCGACGCCGTACGAGGGGATGGACGGAGACTGGGTCGCGGATATCGCCCGACAGATCGACGATCTCAGACTCACCTCGTGGACGGTCGGGTGTCACAACTCGCGGCTCGGGATGGCGAATCGGGACGTGACGCTCGAATCGCCGTTCGGTGATGACCTCGTCTTCGGGCTGTGTCCCTCACACCCGGCCGTTCAAACGTACCTCCGAGCGCTCGTGGGCGATCTCGCGGATCGAAAGGAGTTCGACAGGATCGAACTGGAGACGTTCGATTACTTCTACGGCACCGGCTTCGGCTGGCATCACCAGAAGATTCACGCGGCTCTCGGGATGCTCGGAGAGTTCCTCTTCGGGCTGTGCTTCTGTGAGCACTGTCGCGAGCACGCTACGGCTGCGGATGTCGACGTCGCACAGGCCCGCGACACCGCTGTCAACACGATCGAGGACCTCATCGCGGGACGGCTCCCGGCCGACACGCCACCGGACCAGTGGCTGCGCCAGCATCCAGAGGTCGGTGCGTACGTCGACGTTCGAGAAGACGTGCTCGTCGACCTCTACGCTGACCTTGCTACTGTGTCGGGGACGACGCCGCTGGGATACTACGTCGGCACGCCGGACCCCGGCGGGGAGTGGATGGCTGGCGTCGATCTCGACCGTATCGCGCGCCACGTCGACTACTACTGTCTGCCGGCATACGAGTCGTCGCGGGAAGCCGTCCTCGATGCCTATCACACGGTGGACGCGTTCACGTCTAGCGTTCCGCTCCATGTCGGGCTTCTTCCGGGCCATCCGGCGATCCACGACGGGGAGACCGTTCGTGAGATCGTCGATGGACTGCGACGCGCCGAGGTCCCTCGCGTGTCCTTCTACAACTACGGGCTGCTCCCCGAGCAGTCGCTCGACTGGATCGAAGCGGCGATCCAGTGAGAAGGCGGTAGATTCTTTTTGATGCCGAGTGCACACACACACATGCAGATTAGTGAAGTGACAGCTACAACTGTAGACGTGCCACTCCTGGAACTCGACGAGACCCTCGGTATCGGTCCGTACGTCACGAACCACGGGCAGGTCGAGTCGATGGAGCGGGTGCTCGTGCGCGTTGAGACGGATGACGGGATCTCGGGGTGGGGAGAGATGCGGACGTTCCTCTCACCGGCGGCAACGGAGTCCATCATCGAGGACGGCATTGCTCCGCTGATCGAAGGTCAGTCGCCGTTCGAAACCGAGAGACTCCGCCGTCAGGTGTTTATCGAGTACACGAATATCGAGCTGTTCTTTTCGGCCGTGGAAACGGCCTGTTGGGACATCGTCGGCAAAGCGCTCAACAAGCCGGTCTTCGAGCTGCTCGGTGGAGCAACCGCGCCGTATCAGACGACCGCAATGAACGCGGCCGCGGGAGGCCGGGAATCGGCGACGGCTCGCGACGTCGAGTTCGCGTTCTGTCTCGGCATTCTTCCACCGTCGGAGTCGAGAGCGAAGGCGCGAGAGGCCGTGGATGCCGGCTTTTCGGTTCTCAAGACGAAAGCCGGGCGCGACTGGCAGCAAGACGTCGCTCGGATCAAGGCAATGGATGACGAGGTCGATGGAAAACTCGAGTTCCGGCTCGATCCCAACCAAGGCTGGTCGCTCGATCAAGCGGTTCGAGTGGGCGCCGCGCTCGAAGACGCGGGGATTTATTTGCAGTACATGGAACAGCCGATCCGAGTCAACGCGCACGAGTCCCTCGCGACGCTCCGACAGCGCCTGCGCCAGCCTATCGCGCCGAACGAGGACACCTACATTCCGAACAATCTCCGGTCGCTCATCGAGGCCGGCGCGATGGATGTGGCCGTGTTGGATCTCACACCGGCAGGGGGGATCGCCGGCCTGCGACAGCAGGCGGCAATCGTCGAAGATGCGGGCATTCCGTACACGCACCACTGTGCGTTCGATCTCGGCATCCGAACGGCCGCGATTCTCCATGCAGTACACGGACTCCCCGGATTCTCGCTGCCCCCGGACACGACCTATTACGCGTGGGAAGACGATATAATCACTGACCCGTTCAGCGTCACGGACGGTACGATGAGGGTGCCGGATGCGCCGGGGCTCGGGATCGACGTCGATCAGGATGCCGTCGATGAGTATCAGGTATAGCCTCGGCGGTGTTGGTAGAACTGTTACTCACGATAGACACCAGCCGCGGAGTCGAACACGGTGAAGCGAACTCGAACCACCTCTGTGCCGAGGGGAACCTTCTTACTCGCTCGCGAACAGCATTGATTTGATATGGTCGAGCTATCCCTAGCCAACCGCCCAGCAATCGTGACCGGGGCCTCCCGAGGCATCGGACGTCAGATCGCGACGACCTTTGCCGAGGCCGGTGGCGACGTCGTCATCTGCTCGCGATCGTACGAGGACGTCGAGTCGGTCGCCGAGCAGATCACCGAAACCCACGAGGGACGCGTGGTGCCGGTCGAGTGTGATGTGACGGACGCCGAGGACGTGCGCACCCTTGTCGACACGGCTATCGAGGAGTTCGGCGACCTCAAAATTCTCGTTAACAACGCCGGGGGATCGGTCGAATCAGCCGACCTTCTCCACCGATGTGACGAGGAAGACTTCGAGTGGATGCTTGAACTGAATCTTAAGGGCCCCTACCTGCTTGCTCGGGAAGCTCTCCCCGCAATGATCGCTGCTGGTGGCGGCTCCATGGTCCACATCGGATCGGTGAACGGGCTCTTCGGTATCGGGTTAGCGGGCTACTCGGAGGCCAAAAGCGGGATCCTTGCGCTCTCGCGCAACATCGCGACGCACTACGGACAGTACGGCATTCGGTCGAACGTGGTATCTGCTGGGACCATCGAGACGCAGGCCCGCAAAGATGAGATGGAGCAGACGGCAGAGGAGTCAACGGACGCGAGCGCTCGCGACCGGTGGCTCGATCAGTACCCCATCGGTCGCTTCGGCCGCCCGCACGAAGTGGCCGACACGGCTCTCTTTCTGGCCACGGAGCGAGCGGGATTCATCACCGGCGAGAACGTTGTCGTCGACGGTGGGCTCACAGCCGGGCTCCCGGTTTCGTTCCAAAACGCGATATACCAGGCTGACGAACCGCCACAGGATCGATGACGGCGGTCCAGGTACGGTACGTCGACACAGAACCACCATTGACCGGAACCGTCGACGGGACGCCCTGGCAGGATGCGGTCCCAGTCCCGATCAGCGAGTTTCTGTGGTGTGACCCGGATCAGGAACCCCGAGCCGTTGCACGGCTGCTCTACAACGACGAAGAACTGTTCCTTCAGTACCAGGTGGAAAGCGACCACATCCATGCAGAGACAACCGCCCTCAATGGACCCGTTTGGGAAGATAGCTGTGTCGAACTGTTCGCAGCGGTCGACCCGGCACGGCGAGACCACTACGTCAACTTCGAAGTAAACTGTCTCGGCACCGTTCATCTCGGAGTCGGAACCGATCGCACCGATCGCGACCTGATCACCCCGGAGCTCGCAGAGTCGATACGGGTCAGAACTTCCGTTGACGGGCCGACGAAGACGCCAGCCCGCGATGACGAACATTGGTGGGTTGCGGTCGCGATCCCGTTTGAAACGCTTACGAGGCTCACA
Organism: Halorubrum shenae; assembly: GCF_051194165.1. Lineage (NCBI taxonomy): Archaea > Methanobacteriati > Methanobacteriota > Halobacteria > Halobacteriales > Haloferacaceae > Halorubrum > Halorubrum shenae. Next base: position 212,548 of record NZ_JBLZNI010000004.1, read on the forward strand.
GGCACGCCCGTTACCCCGAAACGGGGAACCGTCTGGTACGGAAACGTTCACCGGCTTCGGAGTAAGCCCACTCGGATGTTTGCAGCATGGACCCCGGTTGAAACATCAGAGCCGGATTTCCATCAGCCGTCGGCGTTCGGCAAACTGGTCTTTGAGTAGGCCCACAAGGTCTCGTCTCTGATCCTACCGTAACACGAGCGGGAGTTGGGACCGGTAGATACAAATTGGAGTTGACAGTATTTCATAATATGGAGGAAGTCGAAACGAGCGACGCACCGGACGCTATCGGCCCATACTCGCAAGGAATCATCGATGATGGTCGCGTGTACGTATCTGGACAGGGACCTGTCGATCCAGAGACGAACGAGATCGTATCGGAGGACGTGAGCGAGCAAACAGCACAAACGCTCCGAAACATCGGAGCGATTCTCGATGCGGCGGGCACCTCGTTTGAAAACGTTCTACAGGCGAACGTCTACGTGACGAATATGGATAACTATGAAGCGGTCAATGAGGTGTATGCTGAGTTCATGACCGAACCGTATCCCGCAAGAGCAGCAATGGAAATCTCACGGCTCCCGATCGACATCGAAGTCGAGATAGAAGTCGTTGCGAAAAAAGAATAACCAGCGCAGCCGGCGTCAAATTAAGAACGCGGCGGTCGGCACCTCGAATGCCGTTCTGAAACGTCTCATCGGGTGGTTCTAGCATTGATCTCGTCTTTGCACTCATACGGCAGCGTCGGCACGTTATTCGATATAGCGACATGAGATTTATATATCTGATACCAGACGCCATTTGAGTCGGAGCCATAACGACAGAACCTCGAACAACCGATCTCGCGTGACCGTTCGCTATCCCAACAGCCGGTATACGTTCGCTTCGTACGTCTCGCGGACCTGATCGCCCCAGTTGTGCGTGTACGTGTCGATCACGTCGTCGGCGACGTCGCCGCGGAGGTACTTGACGACGCCGCGGTCGCCGGTCCGGTCTCGGAGGTGCGTCGTGAAGAAATGCCGGAAGTAGTGGGGCGTGACGTTCTCTGCGGCTCCCCCGCCGGTACGGTACCACCCGGTCTCGCGGGCGTACCGCTCGACGACATGTCTGACCGCTTGCGGCTCAAGACGTTCTCCCCACCCCTCTGCGGTACCGACGAACAAGGGGTCCGCAGTCGAGGGGCCGTCCGGCCGCACGGCGAGCCACCGTTTCAACGCCCGAGCCAGTTCGTCGTCGATCGGGATCACGGTGGCGCGCTTGCGCTTGTTCGACGCGGTTCGGACCTCCCCGTTCAGCTCGTCGCCCACCGTCGCGTCCGGGGTGACGTACAGCGAATTCGGTCGGTCCGCGAGCGCTGGTCGCGTGCCTATCGTAAACGCCTCGCTCACCTCCTGGTCGTCGATCGCGATATCGCGGAGATCGAGGTTACAGAGCTCACCGACCCGCATTCCGGTCTTCAACAGCGTGACGACGAGCGCACGGTGGAGTGGATGCCGAATGTCGACGAGAAACTCTCTCATCGCCGGAATCGACACGTCTCGCCGGGCGGGGTCCTTATCAACGGTCTCGTCCATCTCTTCCATCACGAGCGTCATGGGGTTCCCCTCGAAGACGCCGACTTCGGTCATGTACCCGTAAAAGCGGTGGAGATACGCCGCATACGTCGCCACCGTGCTGTCGACCACGTCGCCGCGCAACGAGTGGACGAACGCCATACAATCACGATGCGTCGCCGAAGCGGGCGTCGTTTCTCGGTCGAGAAACACCTCGAACCGTCGGAGGACGCGCTCGTAGGAGTCTCGCGTTCGCTCGGTCTTCCCGTGATACGTGAGGTCCTCGATGAAGTACCCGATCGGGTCATCGACCTCGGCGGGAGCTCGCGTGCTACTCATCGATCAGCGTGTACCCTCCTTCCCGCCCGCTGTACCGGACGCGGTTCCGATCCTGCAGCGAATCGAGCGCGTCCTCTAATTGCCCCTCGAAGTCATCGAACACTGCGTCGACGAGCGCCTCCCACGAGAGTACCCCCTCGGCGAGAGCCGCTTCTACCCGTCTTTCGAGGTCGTTACCCCCGGGGTCAGACCCCGATATATCGGGTTCGGCGCGGTTATCGGGTTCGTCGATCGAAAACCCGCGTCTCCCGGCCTGTACCATCGTTCTGATGAACTCGCTTTGCGACATCCCTAACTCGTCGGCGTGATCTTGCCAGATCTCTTTCTGGTCTTCAGGGACGTACGTTTTCACGGAACGGCGGTCGTCGCTCATCTCTCGACTGGGGCTTCTCGTGGCCTCCCCTTCAATCTATCCCACAATTCGGGATAAGGTCACTTATACAGTACTGTAGGACTGTTGACGACGCCAAATGCTTTTTATATACAATATTCTGGAGCTATAAAAGCCGCGTATTGGTACCAGAATATGAGATATTTGTGGTCGGTGCTGTTCTCATCGCTCATCGACGAGTAAGGTGTGGGTTGGTACCACACCAATAGCGATGGTGTGAGCAAGGCAGACTGAGCGGTTTCCTCAGAGGACGAAAAGACGGTGTGTACATCGCTCGGATCCGCCACCGATCAAAGTCGATCAACAGCACTTCTGTGTCCGGTGTCTTCTGCACCGCAACAGGCATTGCTTCGTTGCGGTAGATCAGATCGTCACCATCGGCTTCCGGCATTCACTGCAGAGTCCTACAGACAGGCATATCTACTCCCCTCTCAGGGTCGCAGCGTCGCACAGTCGCCGCTGAGGGTGGTTGTCGGGCAACGTGTGAATGACCACTGAGACAACGAAGGACTCGTCACAATGCCACTGTGAACTACCCCACCCTACTCAGCCACTGGCGTGGCTTCGTTGAGGGTGGGGCTTCCTGTTTCCACGACGCGCTTTGCAGACACCGAAATAGTGTCCGTAGGGAGCGCAGTCTCCACAGGCGTTGATTCGGGCCATCCCAGCCCTAGTTCAGAAAAACCGCGTTGCAGTACGTTCATCGCCGCGTTCGCGTCACGGTCGGCTTCAAATCCACAACTGGGACACGAGTGTTCTCGTACCCAGATGGGTTTGGCCGTCTCCACACCACACTTCGCACATTCTTTCGTCGTTCCTCTCGGTTCGACTTGCACCACGTGTGTCCCGTACAGCTCACCCTTGTATTCGAGTAAGGTGATGAACTGTCGCCACGCAGCATCTTGCTTGTTCCGCGCGTTCCCATCGCCTTGAAGCATCCCAGTGACGTTCAGGTCTTCCACGAACACGGCATCGTACTCTGTGACGAGCCACGTCGTGAGCTTGTGCTGGTAGTCCAGCACCTTCTGACGGATGTGGCGGTTGACCTTCGCAACCGTTTTGCGCTGGCTCTCGTAGTTGTTCGACCCGTGTTCCTTCCGCGAGAGATTCTGTTGCTCTCGACGGAGACGATCGTACTCGTCTTTGAGGTCAAGCCAGTCCACGGTGTTCCCGTCCGACGTGTGGATGTAGTTCAGGATGCCGAGGTCGATCCCGATACTGTTGCTCGTGTCGAGCATCTCTACGTCGGGTTTCTCAGGTACGTCAGCCTCGTCGGTTTCGAGGCCGAAAGAGACGAACCACTCGCCGGTCGTCTCTTTTTTGATGGTGACTTCTTTGATGGCGGCTTCGTTGGGGATCTCGCGGTGGTAGCGGAGTTTGATATCTCCGATTTTGGAGAGCCAGAGCGTCGCATTGCGACCACTCGTGTTTTTGAGTTCGAAGCCGGACTGCGAGTACGTCATGCTCTGGTAGTCTCTGGGTGATTTCCACGTGAGTTTCCCGACGGCGTTTCCGTTTTGCTTCTGTTCGGAGAGTCCGGCAAGATTCTGATAAAACCGAGTGACGGTTCGTTGGAGAGCCTTCGAATTAACGTCCGAGAAGACGGGAAACTCGGTTTTCCAGTCGGGGAGTCGAGAGTGGTGGTTGTATGCGGAGCCGATATCGTCGGCGTCCGCGTTCTCGTACTCGTACAGGGTGTAGTTGTACGCTTGACGATGAACGTCGATGTGGTAGTCAAGCCGCTCCGCTACCTCTTGTGTTGGGTAGACGTGGTAGCGATGACTGTACTCCATCGCTGTCTTGTGTTTAGAGATGTGTCGATTTAATGGTTTGTACTGGTGTGCGGCGATTCATCCCCTCCCTACTCGCTCGCGGTACTCGCTCGTGGAGGAAGGGGCATTCTCGCCTAAATTTTGGTAACCGGCTGACATCACCGTTACTCGGTGTTCGGTCGCTCTCTCGAAGCTGCCGTTCGTGTGGCGCGTCATGTCGATCGATCGCTCACAACTATATCGAATATCGCTATAGAAAGTGCCGGGCGTCAGACTCGGATCTCGGAGGACGACGTTTCGACCGCGAGCGCGTCGAGCGCACGGTCGACGGCGGGATCGTGTTCGGCCGCGTTCTGCATCAACACGGTCTCGCTCGGGAAGAGATGCTCGCCGACGGCGAGCCCGTGTTCCCGGGCCGTCGACCCGGTAACCGTGAGGTAGACGCCGAGCCCGGTCCGTGAGATTGCGGCTTCCTCCTCTTCGTGAGCGTTCGGATAGACGAACTCGACGCCCTCCAGCGCGTCCGTTCCCAACACCGCGGTGACGAGTCGCTCGTAGCGCGGGGAGATGCAGAGCGGCCCCTCGTACTCCGCGACGAAGCCGCGATCGAAGTCGGTTCCGGGATCGACGCTTTCCGGGCGGCCCATCAGCGTGTGGTAGACGGTATCACCGAGCCCGTTGACCACGCGCACGTCGGTGTCGACGGGGTCGATCCGATCGTTGATGTCGGCGATTTGGCCGAGACCACCCGTTCGGATCCCGACGACTTCCTCTAAAACGAGGTCGGCGGAGTCGAAGCCGAGCGCGAACTCGTGGGTTCGAAGCGCCCGAAACGGTTCCTCGCGGCCGACGAGCTTCAGCGTCACGTCACTGAGGGTGACGGTGGCCGCGTCGAACACGATACGGCGGGGTTTGCCGTCCCGGTCGTCGCGAAGCAGCGTGAACTCGGGCTCGTGTGGGTCGTCGGGGTCGGAGTACTCTGTCAGCCGCTCGTACGGGCCGTCATCAGCGTCGACACGCCCCTTCGTGACCGCCTTCTCGTACCGGAGCGTGTTGCTCACGTGGTCCGCGAGCCCGTCGAGCCGGTCGTCCGGGCCGACGGCGGCGATCCGTTCGAGGACCGCTTCGAGCGGTCGGCCTTTCCGCGGTACGGCGACCGGTACCGGTTCGCTCATTACCGGAGGTGGAGCGCCGCGGGTAAAACGGGTTGCGCTTTCGGCTCGGTGCAGTTCGAGTGTCGCGTCGGGCCTCTCTACGGGCCGAAGGCCTCGTTGAGCCGCTTCCTGAACGCTTCCAGTTCTTCGAGGTGGTCGTTGATCGCGTCGAGCTCCGCCTCCACGTCGTCGAGGTCCTCGCCGAGCCGGTCCTCGATGTCGGTCAGGCGGGTATCGACTTCCGCAAGGTCGCTCCAGAGGTCGTCGAACTCCTCGTCGAACCGTCCCAATCGGGCCTCCACGTCCTCCACCCTGTTCTCGGTCGCTTCCATCTCCGCGGCGGCGTCGTCGACCTCCTCGTACAGCGTCTCCACGTCGTCGCCCAAATCGTCGACTGCCTCGTCGAGGCCGGTCGTCTCGTCGTCGAGCCGCGACACGTCGTCGGTGACGCCGTCGACGGTCTCTTCGACGCCGGTAACCGTGTCTTCGAGGTCCACAACGGTTTCGTCGACGCCCGCGAGCGACTCCTCGACACCCGACACGTCCGATTTGACGCCGGTGACCCGGTTGTCGACGCCGTCCACGCGCTCGGTGACGTCGTCGATCTGGGCGGTGGCGGACGATACCGACTCGTCGACCCGCGAGACCTCCTCGCGGAGGTCGCTTCGGTCCGCGTCGGCGGACGCGACCCGGTCGTCGATCGCGGCCATCTCGGACTCGACGGCGTCGACCTGCTCGTCGAGGTTATCGAGGATTTCGCGGGCGGTCCCTTCGCTGTCGATGAACTCTGCGAGGGCGTCGGCGTACGCCTCGATGTCGGCGAGACTCGACTGGAGACGGGCGATTCGCACGTCGACGCTGCGGGGGACGCCCATATCAAGCTCGGACCGAAGGGTCTCGAGGTCGTCTTCGTCGACCTCGTCGGCACGGATCTCGGAGGCGAGCGCCGCGGCGAATCCGCTTTCCGGAGCCGTCGCGGGCTCCGTGTCAGGCGGTTCTCGGTCCTCGACGTCGACGGAGTCGGTCACTTCCGGCGGGATGGGCTCGTCCGGCTCGTCCGGCTCATCCCCGTCGTCAGATTCGGCCGCCGCGTCCGCTTCAACACTGTCTGCCCCGTCTGCTTCGTCACCTTCATCTACCTCGTCGAACGCTTGTTCGTCCACGACCGGTTCCTCGGTGTGAGAGGTGACCGCAGCGGTTCCTGCGACGACGGCTCGCGGTTCGGGAGCTTCCATATCGTCGACTTCCTCGTCGTCTCCTGTGGCCTCCGACCTGTCCTCGTCGGCTTCCACTTCGGGTGCCGGTTCCGCCTCAGTGACCGCTTCCGCGTCGCTTTCGGCGGTCTCCGGTGTTTCGTCTTCCGGTTCCGCAAGCGGGTCGGTCGCGGGCTCCAAGCCCTCGGTCTCGGCCGCGATCGGCTCCTCCATTCCGGGAAGCGTCGCGCGGTCACCGGAAAGCACCTCTCTGACGGCGTCGGTGTCGCCGGTACCGAGGACGTCCTCGATCTCTTCGCCGACCGGGACGTGCTCAATCACCGGCGAGCCGAGGAAACCGTCGAGATCCGGGTCGTCGTCGCGGATGCCGAACACGGTCTCGACCTCCTCGTCGGGATCGATCACGCGCTCGAACTCGACGCGGTGGTCCTTATAGGCGGTCCAGTTCTCGCTCTCGTACTCCGGGTGGAATCCGATTCGGTCCATCGGGAACGACTCGGGAATCCGGTCGACGATGCGCACGCGCACAGCGTCCTCGCGGGTCGAGGAGAGCTCGTACATCACCGCTGGCACCGGGAACGCGTCGTCTGTGAAAGACTTCTCGACGCGAATGCCGTCCTCGTCGACGGTCGTGGTTGCTTCTTCGGTCCGTTCGCTCATACGGAGTCTCACCCGGAGCAGGGGCTTAAATTCCACGGGCCACGTTTCGGCGCTGATAACCACCTGGCGGTGGAGAACGCGAGACCCGCCCGACTGAGGTCGACGGCCTACAGATCGATCCGGTCGCCGATTTCGACGATCTCCAGGTGGTTCGGGTGCGAGCGGCTGCGGGTGTGTTCGTGGAGCGCGGTCGGGTCCGCAGTCATCCCTTTCCACATGTCCCAGTGGGTCGGGACGAGGCGGTCGAGCGCGAGGTCCTCGGCGGCCGCCGCGATCTCGTTTTCGTCGCTGTACCACTTCGTCTCGACCGGCTCGCCCGTCTCCTTGTCCGGGACCCTGCCGACGGACCCGAACGCGAGGATGCCGAGGTCGATATCGAACTCGTCTGCGAGCCCCGCGAACGACTCCGAGGGCTTGCTGTCACCGGCGTGGAACAGGGTACCCGACTCGTGTTCGATCACGTAGCCGACCGGGTGGGTCGCGTCCGCGTCCTGCGTTTCGACGACGTGAACGGTGAACTCGCCGACCTTCAGCTCGTCGCCCTCAGTCACTTCGAGGAACGCCTCCTCGTCGACGTCCCAGTTCCGGGTCCACCGCTCTTCATCGCGGGCGACTGCGAGCGAGTCGTCGGGCGCGACGAGATCGGCGTCGGTGTTCGCGAGGATCGGCGCCTGCGAGGGGCCGTGGACGTGATCCGTGTGTTCGTGGGTCGCCAGCACCGCGTCCGCTTGGTCGACGTCGTCGGGGTCGAACGGGACCGGAATCATTCGGACCGTGCGCGGCGGGTCGCCGGTCCCGACGTACGGGTCGACCCAGAGGACGGTCCCCTCGCGTCCCTTGATCGCGAACCCGTTACAGCCGAGATACCACAGCGCCACCGTGTCGGGGTCGGCGTCCGCCACCGCGCGCGGCAGCCAGTCGCCCCAGTCGGAGTCGGTCATGGCTGACGGTGTGGGTGCGGGCGGTGTAATCGTTCCGGAGTCGGCGGCGATTGAGTCGTTGTTTCGGGATCGGGGACAATTTTGTCGGTCGCTTACCGACGCTGAACCGGCTGAGAGTGGACGCGTATATCGCATGTCGCGATATGAAATCTTGTCCGAGCGCCGCCAACGGTCGACGACAACGACCGGTCGCTCTCGACGACGGACCTGAAGTGAGGTCGGGGGAGCCGGCGGCGAGTAAGGCGCAAGAGGAGTGGCAGTCAGCGATCAGCGGCCGGCGACAGCAGTCTCACAGCGACTCGTACAGCGATCGGTACCGTCCGGCGATCGCGTCGAGTGAGAACGACTCGCTGCGCGCCGCCGCGTTCGATCCGAGTCGCTCTCGGAGCGCAGGGTCAGACAGGCGGCGGATCGCGCCGGCGAACGCCGCGGTCTCGTCGTTCGCGTCGACCGGATCGACTTTTAAACAGTCGTCGCCGTCGTCGAGCCACGAGAACGTCTCGATGTCGCGGACGACCACGGCCTTCCCGGCTGCCATCGCCTCTAACAGCGCGATCCCCTCGTTCTCCTCGTGGGTCGGGAACAGGAACACGTCGCCGGCGGCGAACGCGCCACGGATGTCGTCGACGAAGCCGGTGAACGTGCAGTTCTCCGGCGACTCCTCGATGAGCCGAGTTGTCTCGCGGCCTTTCAAGGAGAGATCGAGCGGGCCGAACCACGCGAAGTCGACCTCGGGCAGGTTGCGGGCCAGGTCAACGAACGTCTCCAACCCCTTCCGTTTGATCACGTGGCCGACGAGGAACACCGTTGGGGGGGAAAGATCGTAGCGCTCGCGGTATTCGGCCTCCAGCGACTCGAAGCCGGCGAGCTTCTCGCGGTCGACGCCGTTCGAGATGACGGTCGTCGGCGCGTCGGTGTACCCCTCGATCACGCCGCGGTTGTACTCGGAGGGACAGACCAGCGCGTCGGCGAGTCCGTACGCTCGGCTGAGGTACGGTTTGAGCGGTTTCGCGAGCGCGTTGGTAAACCGGAAGCTGTCGCCGAAGTCCTCGGCCGTGACGTGGGCGTGTGCGACCACGGGGATCCCGCGGTCGCTCGCGCGTTTCGCGTACCACACCGAGCGCGGGCCCATCAGATTGCAGTGGAGCACGTCGGCGTCGAGGGTCGGCTCGGTCGTGTACGCGATCCCCTCGCGGTCGAGCATCTTCCGCTGGTGGACGACCGACTCCCGGATGCCGCCGGTGACGTGTTCCTCGAACTCGAAGTAGTGGCTGACCTTCATCGCGGGGTCGCGGCGGTGATTGCTCTCGGGACGCTCACTCCACTTCCAGCCACGGGACCTCCATCAACGGCGGGATGTGGGTCTCGATGTGGTGTTCCCAGACGCCCTCCTCGCCGAACGCTTCGCCGTGGTCCGCGGTGACGACCACGTCGCCGTCGAGCTCCTCGACGAGCTCGGCGACGGACTCCAAGGCGATCCGGAGGTTCTCCTCGTAGAGCTTGAGCGCGGTCACGCGGGTGCCGTCTTTCACGAGGTCCGTGGGATCGAGTTCGAGCCACAACCCCGATTTCTGAGCGAACTCGCTGTCGTCGAGCCGGCTCTCGATCTTCGGTCGGACCGTGTCGCTGAGCGACGAGAGGAGGCCGCCGTCGTCCCCGTCGTCGCCGGCCGCTTCTTCTTGTTCCTGTCGTTTGATCCCCTTCTGAATTTGTTTGAGCTTCTGGCCCTTCCCGCGCGAGAGGTACGGCGCGTGCGGCTGCATGTAGTGGAGCACGGTCCGGTCGGCGCGCTCGACGGCGTCGAGGTTGTTCCGGTACGCCTCCGCGAGGCTCTCCGGCGGAACGGTCCCCAGATCGTCGTCCCAGCCCGTCTTCCAGACGTCGTGGATGTCGCTGATGTGGTCGGAAGCGGTCCACTCGTAGTCGCAGCTCGCGCCCCACTTCAGCTCGTTCAGCGGGATCCCCAGATCGTTGATAAAGGGGTTCCCCGAGAAGTACGCGATGTCGTGGTCGCCGGTGAACGTCCGGTAAGCCCACTCCGGCGTCGACGACCCGACGCTCCAGCGCTTCTCGAGGTCGCCGTCGAGATACTCGTCATACACGTCTTCGAACACGTCGTAGCGGCACGCGTCCAACACCAGACAGTAGTCCCACTCCGATTCGAGGAACCGCAGGTCGTCCATGAGTACGCCCTCGTTTCCTGCCGACGGTTGTATTCTTGTTGGTGCCGTCTCACGACGGAAATTAGGGGTTTAAACTCCGCCAGCGCGTCATTCGCCCATGGACGGGAGCCAACGGCGAGGACTGGTCATCGGCGGCGTCGCAGCGATCGCGGTCCTCGCCGTGCTCTTCGTCGTCGTCGGAGCGGACCGCGTGATCGGGACGCTGCTGGCCGCGGACCCCGCTCTGGTCGCGGCGACGTTCGGGCTCGCGCTCTGCTGGCTGACCGCGTGGAGCCTCATGCTCCGGACCGTGCTCGGCTCGCTCGGCGTCGATCTTCCGGTCACCACGTCCTTCCTCGTGTACGCCGGGGCCGTGTTCGCCAACAACGTCACGCCGTTCGGGCAGGCGGGCGGCGAGCCGGTGGCGGCCGCGCTCATCTCCCGGGTTTCCGGGTCGCGCTACGAGACGGGGCTGGTCGGGATCGCCAGCGTCGACGTGCTCAACGTCGTTCCCTCCATCTCGATCGTGTTCCTCGGAGTGGGGTACTACGCGACGACCGCCGCGGTCGGCGAGCGCCTCGAGGTCGCGGTCACGGTCGCGGTCGCGTTGAGCGCGGCGATCGTCACAGCGATCGGTCTCGGCTGGCGGTACCGACGGGCCATCGTCGACCGACTCCCGAGCGCGGTCGCCGGGGCGGCCGGACGACTGGACCGGTTCGACGCCGACAGCGTCGAAGCCGGGCTCGCCGCTCGGTTACGGAACTTCTTCGAGGACATCGAGCGCGTCGGGACGAGTCCCTGGCGGCTGGCCGCGGCGGTCGGGCTCTCGCTTTCCGGCTGGCTGTTTCAGGCGGCCGCGCTCACGGTCGCGTTCGCCGCCGTCGGCTACCAGATTTCGCCCGTGGTCCCGTTGTTCGCCGTCCCGCTGGCGAACCTCGCGGGCGCGACCCCGCTCCCCGGCGGACTCGGCGGGATCGAGGCGGCGTTCGTCGCCCTGCTCGTCCCGACCACCGGTGTCCCGGCGTCCGCGGCCACCGCCGCCGTACTCGTGTTCCGCGGCGGCATCTACTGGATGCCGGTGGCGATCGGCGGCGTGTCGGCGTCGGTACTCGGTGTCCGCACGGTCCAATAACTCTTATTCTGATAAACGTTTGCGTCGTCGTTTATGCAGGATTTACCGGCTTCAGGCCTGCCCTGAAGGACGGGATTCTTAGCTTAAAAAAGATAGCCCGGTACCGTCGGTTGATTCGCAACGGCGTAGGTAGATATTAACAATGTATTATCCATCCCATCATTGAATTGAATGTTTGGATCGCTCAGACAGATTGAGACGAATAGCGTCGATCCGGCGCACGTCGCTGTCGCGACCGGCGCAGGCCTGTTGACAGTTGGAATAGCTGCAAAGATGGCTACCGCAATGGCTTATGTGGGTGGCACGTTCGTTGCTGCCGGAGTCTTTCTGGGACCTGCAGCACCACTCGGTGGCGTCGCCGGTCTCATTATTCATGACCTCTTTCGCGGGGCAATCGGGTATTCGACGCTGGTCGTAGCAGCGTGGATGCTAGTCTTTTCCGGATTAGTCGTGTGGCTCACTGGACCGGTATCTAACACGTCTGAACGACTCGGCCTGCAGTCGACACGTCGAACGGTACCAACCGATATCGGAATGGTCCTGATCGCCGGAATTCATGCGACAGCATTCACGGCGTGGCTGGCGATGATGCTCGGTTGGCAGCGCTTCTACACGGCTGCTATCGGACTGCTTCCGGGTGTCGTCGTGGCCATGGGGATGTGTGTAGTCATACTGGTTTCCGCGGGCGCGATACGGCGTCTCGGTCTGCTTGCTGATCGAACTACCGTCTTCGACTTCTCCCCGTTCAGGCCGGCGGTGTCCGAACAAGACCGTTCTGCGGGGCGAACTGGTGCGGTGGCTGTCGGAGCGCTTACCATCGGCGCCGCGTGGTTGGGAGGTGCGTTGGCACTCGACATCTTCGTTCACGATCTGGGACTGTTCACGACGGCGAGCCAATTCCGCGCTTACATCACCGAATTCCTCGGTACCAGTTCGCCAATAGCAGTCGTCGGGACGTCTCTCCTCGTCGGCGTATATCGATACGGTGAGCTGGCAGTGCTCCTCTCGGCACCAGTCGCGATGCTCGCTCTGTGGGGATGGAATAACTACCGAGGCAGTATATTTTTGTCTTTATTTGAGAGAATAAAAAGGATCAGTGGGGGGTCGACCCAATGACCGAAAATCAGCACGGAGCGGCCGATTCGACCCCAACCAGACGACAATTCTTCACGGCTCTCGGCGGTATGAGCCTGGCAGCGACGGGCTACGGCTACGGGACCGACATCGACGGGTCGCTGAGTGCCGCTACGGGGGCGCAATCTAGCGCCCACCCAGCGTCGCAATACCACGTCGATGTGATGACGGCTATCGCCGAAGCGGTGTATCCGTCGGCCGTCTCCGTGGAGAGTTCATTCATTGAGCGTCGCGTATTCGCTCGGATCGAACCGAAACCCGACCATTTCGAGAATCTCCTGACAGCTATCGAAGCAGTCGACAGTCATGCCAGAGCGCGCTTCGGTGGCGGAGTCACCGAAATGTCGGCAGCTCACCGACGGAAACTCCTGCAGTCGATGGGTGTGACGGCGGTACATCCCACCGCTGATGGGTCGACCGTGGAACAGATTCGGTTCTATATCGTGAACGAGCTGTTGTACGCGCTGTTTACGTCTCCTGTTGGCGGTGAGCTGATGGGAATCGACAATCCACCCGGATATCCCGGTGGGCGAGAGGCGTATCAGCGAGGGCCCGAGAGAGGTGAACGATGACGGGGGCGGCCGGCCGAGCGCCGACCGACGCCGACGTCTGTATCGTCGGAGCAGGGCCAGCCGGAGCTGTTACTGCCTACGATCTGGCGCGGCGCGGACACGACGTCGTAGTGCTCGAAGCGGGCGAACGACTGACTCCCGAGGACCATCACCGACGGATGGAAATGTGGCTCCGTCCGGGTCTCGAGCGCGACTCGTACTGGCTCAACGAGGCGCGGGACGCGTACACGTCTACCGGTGCGATCAATGCACGGCTCAACAAGACGCGCGTGAAAGCGGTGGGTGGCACGTCCGTACATTGGGACGCGAACACGCCGCGGCTTCACGAAGAGGACTTCGAGATGAACACCCGATACGGGGTGGCGCGGGACTGGCCGATCAGCTACGACGACCTCCGACCGTACTACGTCCGCGCCGAGCGAGAGATGGGCGTGTCGGGCGCCGACGATAACTCGCACGGACCGCCGCGGAAAGAGCCCTATCCGATGGACGCGTTCCCACCGAGCTACTCGGACTCGCTGTTTGCCGAGGCCTGTGAGGAACTCGAGATTTCGATGGCATCCCAGCCGAAGGCGATCAACTCCGAATCGTACGACGACCGCTCCGGATGCGTCGGGTACGGGGTTTGCAACGCTTGCCCATCAGGAGCGAAGTACAGTGCGGAAGTCCACGCCCGGAAGGCGGAGGCGGAAGGGGCGCGGATCGTCGATCAGGTGCAGGCGCTCTCTGTGGAACACGACCAAGCGGGTGAGTATGTAAAATCGGTCGTCTACGCGACCCCTGACGGACGCGAACACCGCCAAGAGGCCGATCAGTTCGTCATCGCGTGCGGAGGGATCGAAACGCCGCGACTGCTGTTGTTATCGGATTCAAGCGTCTATCCGGACGGATTAGCCAACTCCAGCGGTGCAGTCGGTCGGTATCTCATGGATCACCCCAACGTCGAGACGACGGGAGCCCTTGCGGAACCGACGCGACAGAGCAATATCGGGTGGGTCTCCAGTCGGAGCGATCAGTTCTACGCGCGTGAAAGTCCCGGTCCCGGAAGCTATCACCTTACGTTCGGTAATACTGCGAAGTCAACACATGGCGGCGCACTGGACAGACAGCCGCCGACGTCTCCATCGAGGATCCTCGATATCGTCGGAAACCCGACACCGGACGCGTTCGCTGAGTTGGCGACGGATCCGCTGAACGAAACGCAACTGGGCGATGACCTCGAGCTGCCCACGACCGATGGGCCACCGTATCCGATCTCGATACGCGGTGCGGGTGAGATGCTCCCGCGACCTGACAATCGTGTCACGCTGGATCGGTCACAGACCGATAGCCACGGCCGGCCAGTTCCGTCGGTCAATCTCTCCGACAGCACGGATGAACGGGAAACGATGGAACACTGTGTAGGGATCCAGAAATCGGTGTTGAAAGAACTCGGCGCTGAGATTACTGGTGTGTCAACACTCGATGGACGGGGGATGAGCACTCACCATATGGGAACGACGCGGATGGGAACCGATCCGTCTGACAGTGTGGTGAACAGAGAGTGCCGGACGCATGACCTCGAGAACCTCTGGATCGCGTCGTCGAGCGTGTTCACAACCGGTGGCGCGAACAATCCGACTCTCACTATCGTTGCGCTCGCACTGAAGGCGGCAGATCACATCGACGATCAGCTGTGAACTACCCTCCCTCAGCGCGCGTATCAGCGCGGGCAGGGTGGGCACTGACTCAGAAGAACAGCCAGAGGACCAGCAGCGCGTACAACACCGCGAGCGAGATGATCGTCAGCCGAATCAGGATGTTGACGCTGAACACGAGCCCGTTGTAGTCGTTTTTTAAGAGCTTGAGCGGACGGGTCGTCTGACTGGCGAGTCCGATCGTCGCGGGCGCCACGCCGTCGTCGGCCTGCTCGATCGCCTCGGCCAAGGCCTCGGTGTCCGATCGCCACGTGTTCGCGAGCTCGTGGATGGAGGCGTGGGTGTCCGTCGAGAAGACGAGAACCTCGTCGTACTCCCCGCGGTAGTCGGCCGCCAGCTCCCGCACGTCCGGCGTGATCCCGTTGGTGTCGATCCCAAACAACAGGACCTCTTGTCCGTCGACCGACTCGACGAGCGCCGCCACGTCTTGGTCCGTGCGGCGGACCGCAAAGCCCGCCGCGTAGTCGTACAGGGGCGCGTCGGCGAGGCGGTCGCGGAAGTCGTCGAAGTGACCTTTCAGCCGGTCCGCCTCGGACGAGCCGTACAGCACCTCCTTCGCCGGGCCGTCCTGCAGGTCGTGTTTGTGGAGGTCCACGAGCAACACCTCGGACTCGTCCACGTCGCGCATGAACACGCCCGTGTCGTAGTCGTCGATCCCTTCGCCGTGGAGGAAGATCACCTGCTTGTCGCCGATGCGGCGCCCGTGGAACTCGATCTCGCCGTAGTCGTGGCTCACCAGCCGCGACGCGCGGGCGACGCGCTCGGGCTCGGCGACGGCGTCGAGAATCGTCTCGGCGTCGCCCGGGTTCGAGAGGTCCTCCTTGTGCGTGCAGGGGACGTGGAGAAAGAACCCGTCGTCGCCCTCGTCGCCGTCGTTCAGGGCGTCGATAACGTTCCCGCTCAGCTGACCGCCGCCGAACCCGCCGAGCGGGCCGGGGTGGACCCACGGGGCGGCGAGCGTCAACCGGTCGCCGTTGTCGATCGCGAGCGTCTGGACGTCGGGTTCGGCCTCGACGCCCAGATCGAGCGAGGCGCGGTCGTTCCGCAGAATGCCCGAGGTGAGTTCGAACGCGGAGACGTCGGTGTTGCTCCGGATGAGGTAGTCCACGATCGCGAGTACCAACACGAGGAACGCCGCCGCGATGAGCAGCGACGCGAACGCGAACACGTGGCGGTACGTCGTGAATCCCAGATCGCCGCCGGCGAACGCGTAGAACGCGAGGATCAGCGCCGCCGGCTCCGCGAGCGCGACGAGGAGGATCCGCTTGTACCGGTCGATCCCCGCCGAGACGACGAGTACGAGGATGTTGATCAGGTAGACCGTGATAAAGAGGAGCCAGACGATACTCCACGCGTTCCCCACGTCGTTGGCTCCGGACAGGACCAAGGCGTGGACGAACGTGATGAACTGGCTGACTAACGCGAGGAAGAAGCTCCACGTCCGCGGATACTCCGGGAGAACGCGGTGAAACAGCTCCCCGGCGAACAGGAAGGGGAGCAGGAACAGCAGGACCGCGACGGGGAGGAGGGTCGACGGCGCCGGAGAGAGCGGCGTGAACGCCGAGAAGGCGACAAACGCGACGGCGCTGTAGACGACCCCGAGGACGACCATCGCCGGGAGCTGCTGCGAGAGCGGGGGAACGCTGAACACCAGCCGCTGGAAGACGTCGACGTTATCTGCGCCCATTTATGACAACCCGTATATTTCCTCCAAATCGTCTATCGTTCGCTCGACTGCAAAACCCTCGACCGCCGCGCGGGTCGGCCTGTCGCCGTCGAGACAGTCGGCGACGGCGCGCTCCATGTCGTCGAGGTCGCCGTGCTCGAACCGAGCGCCGTTGTCCGGCCCGATGGTCCGGTCGAACGGCGGCACGTCGGCGGCGGCGACCGGAGTTCCGCAGGCGTTCGCCTCCAGCGTCGAGAGCCCGAGCGTGTCGCAGGTCGAGGCGGTGACGAAGACGTCGAGCGCGGAGTAGAACGCCGGGAGGTCCTCCCGCGGGAGGAAGTCGCGGAACCGGACGTTCTCGGGGGCTCCGCGTTCGAGGTCGTCTCGGACCGGCCCCTCGCCCACCAGTTCGAACCGCACGTCGGACAGACGGTCGGCGAGCCGGAGGATATGGTCGACGTTCTTGTTGTGGGCCATCCGTCCGGTGTACCCCACTGTCGGCTCGTCGCTCGCGAACTTCGAGTCCGCCATCGGACGGAACGTGTCCATCTCGATACCGACGGGGAGCTTTCGCGGCGCCACGTCCCGTCGGATTCGCGAGGTAGACGCGGTGACGCAGTCGAACGACTGGAGAAAGCGGTTCTCGTAGGCCACGTACGCCCGGCCGGCGATCCCGGCCAGCGACTCCAGTTTCAGTCCCTGAACGAAGTAGTCCTCCACCGGTGTGTGATGGGTGTACACGGACATCACGTCGCGCGTCGTCGCGTATCGGCGCCCCATCAGACCGGTCGACGCCGGCCCGTGGCAGTGAACCACGTCGAGGTCGGGAAGCGTCGAGAGGCGTCGGTACAGCGGAACGCGGTACTGGCGGTAAAACGGGTTCGGCAGCGACGGCACGGGAATCTCGCGGTCGTCGGGATCGTAGCTGCTCGCCGGATAAATGACGTACACATCGTGGCCGCGGTCCTCGAGTCGGTCCCGCCACGCGCGGATCGTGTACGTCACGCCGTCGATGCCGGGAAAGTAGCTGTCTGTGAAGAATCCGATGTTCATGGAGGTCACCGTCGCCGAATCGTCTGTCGCGCGCCCTCGGAGCACTGGTCGGCGCCGGGCGTCTGCGCCGGTCCGCCGCGGACCGGTGCGGAGGCCACCGAAACGCCGTTGCGCTCGGACCGCCCCACAGCGCCGTCGCCGTGTCCAGTCTGTGCCACGGTTGTTACGGCGCAGATTTTCTTCGGACGTGCATCAACATTTTCATTTCCCGACCCCCGCGGGCGCGGTCGAGAGGCCTGTGCTCACCGTGGCGTCTGTGCGTCACCGCGACGTCTCGCGGCCACATCATTAACCACTCGGCGCGCGAACGCTCGCCCATGATCACGACCGATCGGATGGCGGCGGTCGACGCCAACGCCGCCGCCCTCGGCGTCCCGCGGAAGCAGCTGATGGAGTCGTCCGGCAACGCCGTCGCCCGCGAGGTCCGGGCGCTCGCCGACCCTGGCGCGAGCGTCGAACTGCTCTGCGGTCGCGGGAACAACGGCGGCGACGCGTTCGTCGCGGCCCGGTTCCTCTCCGCGTACGACGTGACCGTCCGTCTGCTCGGACGCCCCGAGTCGATTCGGACCGAGATTTCGCGCGAGAACTGGGACGCCCTCGATGCCGCCGAGATCCCGGCCGAGACCGTCACCGACGCCGCCGACCTCGCGCTCGACGACCCGGACGTGGTCGTCGACGCGATGCTCGGAAGCGGAATCGCCGGCGCGCTCCGGGAGCCGGAGCGGACCGCGGCGCGGCTGGCGAACGAGAGCGACGCCGCGGTCGTCGCCGTCGATGTCCCCTCCGGGATCGACGCCGACACCGGGGAACCGACTGGAAACGCCAGCAGCAACGCCGGCTCCGCGGTTCACGTCGAGGCCGACCGCGTCGTCACCTTCCACGATGAGAAGCCCGGACTCGCGGCGCTCGACGCCGACGTGACCGTCGCCGACATCGGTATCCCGGCGGCCGCGGAGCGGTTCACCGGCCCCGGCGACCTGTTCGGAATCGCGCGCGATCCGAACTCGCATAAGGGCGAGAACGGCGAGGTGCTCGTGATCGGCGGCGGCCCGTACACCGGCGCGCCCTGGCTCTCGGCCCGATCGGCCCTCCGGACCGGTGCCGACCTCGTGCATGTCGCCTGCCCGGAGACGGTCGCGGGGACGGTACAGGGGTACTCGGCGGACCTGATCGTCCGCGCGCTCCCGGGCGACCGGATCGGTCCCGCCCACGTCGACCGCGCGCTGGAACTCGCCGCCGGCAACGACGTCGTCGTGGTTGGTCCAGGACTCGGCGACGGCGAGGGCGCGAGCGAGTTCGTTCGGGAGTTCCTGTCGCGGTACGACGGGCGCGCGGTCGTCGACGCCGACGCGTTGCGGGTCGTCCCCGAGGTCGATACGGACGCCGAGCTGATCTGCACGCCGCATCAGGGTGAGCTGGTCGGAATGGGCGGCGAGACCGCGGATGACCCCGACGAGCGAGCAGATCTCGTGCGGTCGTTCGCCGACGAGATCGGCCACACCCTGCTCGTGAAGGGCGCGGTCGACGCCGTCAGCGACGGCGACGCGGTCCGGCTGAACCGCACGGGCAACCCGGGGATGACCGTCGGGGGGACCGGCGACGTGCTCGCGGGGGCCGTCGGCGCGCTCGCGGCCGTGACCGACCCCTTCCACGCGGCCGCGGCCGGGGTGTACGCGAACGGGCTGGCCGGCGACGCGGCGGCCGAAGAGCTGGGCTACGGCCTCGCAGCGACGGACTTACCCGACCGGCTTCCCGAGGCGATGCGTGATGAGTGAGGACTCCGAAGCCGGCGCCACCGACGAGCTGACCCACACCGACGCGTCCGGCGAGGTCCGGATGGTCGACGTGGGCGAGAAGCCCGACACGAGCCGCCGCGCCGTCGCGCGCGGCGAGATCCGGCTGACGCCGTCGACGATCGCGGCGGTCGAGGCCGACGAGGTCGGGAAGGGCGACGTGCTGGCGACCGCGCGGGTGGGCGCGGTGCAGGCCGTCAAACACACGTGGGAGACGATCCCGATGTGCCACCAGATCCCGATCACGAACGTCGACACCGACTTTTCCGTCGGCGACGACCGGATCGAGCTGACGGTCGCCGTGGAGACGACCGGGAAGACCGGCTGCGAGATGGAAGCGCTGGAGGGCGTGACGACCGGGCTCAACGTGGTCTGGGACATGGTGAAGGCCGCGGAGAAAAACGACGACGGCCAGTATCCGGACACTGGGATCTCGGATGTCAGGGTCGTCGCAAAGGAGAAGCGGATGCTTGACGCCGGCGGCGACTGAGGCCTCGAATCCGAACCGCAGGTCGGACCTCAGAACAGCCCGCTCACGTCGCCCTCGGCGTCGACGTCGATGTCTTCAGCCGCCGGCTTGGCTGGGAGCCCCGGCATCGTCATCACGTCGGCGGTCTTGACGACGACGAAGCCGGCGCCTGTCGACGGCGACACCTCGCGGACGGTGAGCGTCCACCCCTCGGGGACGCCCGTCATCGAGGCGTCGTCCGAGAAGGAGTACGGCGTCTTCGAGAGACAGACGGGGAGGTCGCCGTACCCCCACCTCTCGACGCGGTCGAGATCATCGCTAGCGCCGTCGACGTACTCGACGCCGTCGGCGCCGTACACCTCGCGGGCGACGGTCTCGATCTTCTCGCGGAGCGGGGCGTCGAGGTCGTACAGGGGCGCGAACTCGCCGGTGCCGGCGCGCTCGCGGACCCGCTCCCCCAGGGCGGTCGCTCCCTCGCCGCCGTCGCGGTACGCGGTAGAGCGCTCGACGCCGATTCCCGCGTCGGAAAGGGTCGATTCGAGCGCCGCGAGCTCGGACTCCGCGTCGTCCGGGAAGACGTTGATCGCGACGACTGCGGGGATCCCGAGGGACTCCACGACCTCGACATGTCGTTTCACGTTCTCGACGCCGGCCCGAACCGCCTCGAGGTTGGTCGCCGCCAGCGCGTCGAAGTCGGCCGGCCACATCTCCAGTCCGTGCCGTTTCGCGCCTCTGACCGTCGCGACCACGACCGCGACATCCGGAACGATTCCCTGCCGGGCGACGATGTGCGCGAACTTCTCGCCGCCGAGGTCCGCCCCGAAGCCGGCCTCGGTGACGAGGTAATCGGCGAGCGAGGCGCCGACGCGGTCGGCCACGAGCGTGTTGGTCCCGTGCGCGATGTTGGCGAAGGGACCGCCGTGGACGAAGGCGGGGACGCCCTCGACTGTCTGGACGAGGTTCGGGCGGAACGCGTCGCGGAGCAGCGCCGTCGCGGCCCCCGTGACGCCGAGGTCGTCGGGCGTGATCGGGTCGCCGTCGACGTCTTCGGCGAGCACGATCCGCCCGATACGGGCCTTCAGATCCGTGAGATCCTCCGCGAGCCCGAGGACGGCCATCAGCTCCGAGGCGGCGGTGATGACGAACTCGTCTTCTCGCGGGACGCCGCGCGCGGGACCGCCGAGCCCCACGACGGTCTCGCGGAGCGCGCGGTCGTTGACGTCGAGCGCGCGCGGCCAGTCGACGCGGCGCACGTCGATCGCCTCGTCGTTCCCTTGGTGCAGGTGGTTGTCGAGCGCGGCGGAGAGCAGGTTGTGCGCGGCCGTGAGCGCGTGGATGTCGCCGGTGAAGTGGAGGTTGATGGCCTCCATCGGAAGCACCTGCGAGTACCCGCCGCCCGCGGCACCGCCCTTGATCCCGAAGACGGGACCGAGCGAGGGCTCCCGCACCGCGACCGCGGTCGACTCGCCCAGTCCCGCGAGCGCCTGCCCGAGCCCCACCGAGGTCACGGTCTTCCCCTCGCCTTTCGGCGTCGGGGTCATTCCGGTGACGAGCACCGTCGTCCCCTCGGCGGCGTCGGCGTCCGCGGTCGCCGAGCGGACCGCGTCGAGGGTGAGCTTCGCGACCCCGTCGCCGCGCGGTTCGATATCACCGGGGGCGAGCCCGAGATCGGCCGCGACCGCCTCGATCGGCCGGGGATCTGCCGCACGAGCGACCGCGAGATCGGACTCCGGTGCGTCGATCGCGTCACCCGCCGGATTCGAATGGGCCATATCGGCCCTTCTCAGGGGTGGCGTATGAGAATTGTTCGTGTCGTGGTGGCAAGTGACGCGGTCGACGGCGTTTAAAAAGGGGGATCGCCTCGTCCGCGTCCTCAGTCGTCCGCCGGCTCCGCGTCGTCCTTCGGTTCGCCGCCGTCCGAGACCGTCACCGCGATGTCCGCGGCCGCGGCCTTGTACTCGGGGATCTTCGCCCGCTCGTCGAGCACGTCGTTCGTGAGGCGGTTCGCGGAGGCGGCCGCAAAGTGCGGGGTCGTCCAGACGACGCCCTCCTTGATGTCCTCCGTGACCTGCGCTTTCACCTCGATCTCGCCGCGGCGGGACTGGAGCGTGACCATATCGCCGTCCTCGATGCCGTAGTCCGCGGCGTCGTTCGGGTGGACGTCGACGAAGTTCTCCGGCTGCTGTCGGGAGAGCGTCGGCGAGCGACGGCTCATCGTCCCCGTGTTGTAGTGTTCTTCGAGCCGAGCGGTCGTGAGGATCAGCGGGTACTCCTCGTCGGGCACCTCCGCCGGCGGCTGGTGGCGGATGCCCTCGATCTGTCCGAGCCCGCTCTCGGTGTCGAAGGAGTCCTCGTAGAGGAACTGGTCGCCCTCGTCGCCCTCCTCGTAGCAGGGCCACTGGAGCCCGGTCTCGTCGAGCGAGTCGTATGTCATCCCGTGGTAGATCGGACACACCTCGCGCAGCTCCTCGAAGACGGCCTCAACGTCGTCGAAGCGGAACTCGTCTTCGCTGAAGAGGCGGCTGCCGACCTCCATCAGGACCTCGAGGTCGTGTTTCGTGTTCTCGTGGACCTTCTCGACGCCGCGCATGCGCTGGACCCGGCGGTCGGTGTTGGTGACGGTGCCGCCGCGCTCCGCCCACGTCGTCGCCGGGAGGACCACGTCCGCCAGCTCCGCGGTCTCGGTCATGAAGATGTCCTGTGCGACCATGAACTCCAGCGAGTTCAAGCGCTTCTCGACCTCGTTGCCGTCGGGCTCGCTCATCACTGGGTTCTCGCCCATCACGTACAGCCCCTTCACCGAGCGGCCCGCCTCGTGGGAGATTTCCACGTTGGTGAGTCCGGGCTCCTCCGGCACCTCGAATCCCCACACGTCCTCGACCGACTCGCGGACCTCGTCGTCGTCGACGAGCTGGTAGCCGGGGAGGACGTTCGGCATCGCGCCCACGTCGCTCGTCCCCTGGACGTTGTTCTGTCCGCGAAGGGGGTTGACGCCGGTGCCGGGCTTCCCGAGGTTCCCCGTGATCAGCGCGAGGTTGATCTCGTTTTGCACGTTGTCGACGCCGCAGGTGTGCTGGCTCATCCCCATCCCGGTGAAGATGGCGGCGTTGTTCGCCATCGCGTACTTCTCGGCGGCGAGTTCGATGTCTTCGAGGGGAACGCCGGCCTCCTCCGCGGCCGCCTCCTTATCGAAGTCGGCGAGGGTCTCTTTGAGGTGATCGAACCCCTCGGTGCGCTCGTCGATGAACTCCTCGTCGATCCAGCCCGCGTCGGGCTCTTCCTCGTGGCGTTCGAGGATCGTCTTCAAGACGACGTTGAGCAGCGGGATGTCGGCGCCCGGCTTCACCTGCAGGTGCATGTGCCGATCGGTCTCGTCGATCTCGAACGACCGGGTGGTCTTGTTGGCGTGCGGGTCGACCTGAATGACTGTCGCGCCCTCCAGTACGGCCTGCCGGAAGTACTGACTGTTGGCGATCGGGTGTTGCTCGCCGGGATTCGCGCCCTGGATCCAGAACACGTCGGCCGACTCCTCTAAGTCGACCATGCTGTTCGTCATCGCGCCCGCGCCGAGGCTCGTCCGGAGCGCCCACACCGTCGAGGCGTGACACATCCGCGTGCAGTTGTCGACGTTGTTCGTGCCGTACCGGCGCGCGATCTTTTGGAGGAGGTAGTTCTCCTCGTTCATCGTCTTCGAGGAGCCGAAAAATCCCATCGCGTCGGGATCGTTCTCCTCGCGGATGCGCTCCATCTCCGAGACGATCCGTGAGTACGCCTCCTCCCACGTCGCCTCGCGGAACTCGCCGTCGCCGGACTGCGTCCGGCTGCCAGAGGAGCTTTGCTCCTCGCTGTCCTCCCTTATAAGCGGCTCCGTGAGTCGGTCCTCGTGGTCGACGACCTGCGTCGCGGCGCCGCCCTTGATACACACCCGTCCCTCGTTGACCGGCGCCTCGCCCCACGGCATGAAGTTCACGTCGCCGGGGTCGTCGCCCTGGTTCACCTGGATCCCGCAGCCGACGCCGCAGTACGGGCAGATGGTCTTCACCGCCTCGTCGTCCTCAGTCGACATGGGTCTCACCCTGACGTGCGATCATATATCACGATCTGTGATGCCACCTCAATGAGTGTGTCGGTGGTTCCTGTCGAGAGGCGAGGCGAGCGGTCGCCAAACCGTTTTGTCGACCCCGGCCGTTCGGCGGGTATGGACCGCTCGCTCGCCGACGTCGAGAACCGTGTCGCCGACCACGTGGAAGCGTACCGGGAGTCGGCCCCCTTTTACCCGGTCGAGGCGGAGGCGATCGAGTCGCTCTCGGACGCGTTTCGAGCCGGCGAGTACGGCAAGCGAGACGTGGAGTGGGTCGTCCGCTGGTACTTCCGACGAGCCGTGACCGACATCGACCACGAGGAGCGGCGCGCCGTCGAGGAGGCCGTCTCCGACGTGGAGCCCCGGGAACTCCGCGGCGCGATGTGGGACGCGATCGACGCGCTCGACGGGGAGGCGGGCGATCCCTCACACCACCACGCCCTCGACGCGCTTACCGGAATTCCGGGCGTCGACGCCGCGGTCGCCTCCGCGCTGCTGTGGTTCCTCGATCCGGACGCGTACTTCGTCGTCGGCGAGCGCGAGTGGGCGGTCGTCGCCGCGCTGACCGGCGATTCTGCCCCCGGCCCCGGCCCCGACCTCGACGGGTCGTACCCGGAGCCGATGACGGTCGACGCGTACGACCGCTACCTCGACGCAGTGGGAGGGCTCTCCGATCGGCTCGACGTCGATCACTGGCACCTGTACATGGTGATCCGGAGCGTCTACGCGGAGGCGTTCGAGGGAAAGGCGGTCGAAGGAGAGTCGTAACCGGATCTACCGGTCGAGGAACGGCGGGATCACGACTTCAGCGCGCTTCTCGTTGCCCCGCACGACGACGCTCACCTCGGTGCCCGGCTCGACGTAGTGCTCGTGGAGGTACCCGAGTCCGATCGGCTCGTCGAGCGTGGGGCTCATCGTCCCGGAGGTCAGCTGGCCGACCCGCGTGAGGTCGCCGTCGGTGACGGCGTAGCCGTTTCGAGGGACGCCGCGATCGAGCAGGCGGACTCCGACGAACCTCTCGTCGACGCCCTCCTCCTTCTGGACCTCGAGGGCGTCGCGACCGACGAACTCCGTGTCGAGCTTCACGACGAACCCGATCCGCGCCTCGTAGGGGCTCCGCGGCTCGGTCTCGGGGTCGAAGTCCTGCCCGGAGAGGAGGTAGCCCATCTCCGTTCGGAGGGTGTCACGCGCGCCGAGTCCGCAGGGCTGGGCATCCTCAAAGGCGGTCCAAACGGCCGCCGCATCGCTCGCCGGACACATCACCTCGAAGCCGTCCTCGCCAGTGTAGCCGGTTCGGGCGACCCAGCTGTCGACCTCGTCGACGGCGGCGACCGTCGCCTCGAACTTCGAGAGGCCGACGACTCGGTCGGTCGGCGTCGCGTCGTCGAGGGCGTCGACCGCGTCCGGCCCCTGCACCGCGAGCATAGCCCAGTCGTCGGTGGCGTTCGCGACCGCGGCGTCGAGTCCCTCGCCGTCCCGGTAGTCGACCCACCGGTCGTACATCTGCTCGTCGTGGCCGGCGTTGGGGACGAAGAGGTACGCGGGGTCCCCGGAGCCGGCGTCGAGGTCGCGGTCGAGGCCGTCGAGCGCGTCGGCGCCGGCACCCGCCTCGATCCCGTTCGGGAGCCGGTAGACCACCGTGTCGTCGAGCATGACGCCGTCCTCGCTCGTGATCGCGGCGTACTGCGAGTCGCCCGGGTCGAGCGCCGTCACGTCGTTGGTCGTGAGGCGGTTCATCAGGGTCGTCGCGTCCGGCCCCGACACCTCGATCTCGCCCATGTGGGACACGTCGAAGACGCCGAGCGAGTCGCGGACCGCGGCGTGCTCCTCGCTGATGGAGTCGAACTCGACCGGCATCTGCCACCCGCCGAAGTCGGTGAACGTCGCGCCGCGTTCCTCGTGGATCTCGTGGAGGGGAGTGTGTCGGTCAGACATGCCCAAATCGTCTCTCGGCCGGACCTAAGGTCTTGCCATCGGGTCACAGGTCGGGGATCGCGACACCACCGCAGTGCCGCCGCACCGCAACCGCACCGGCGACAGCCTCAAGCCGGTTCCACCCCCGATGTCGCACGTGACGCGGAATCTCTCCGGCCTGCTCGCGCCCGCCGTCGCGGTCCTGCTGGTCGTGATCGTCGTCGCCGCGGTCGCTGGCGCGTGGCCCCCGTTCGTCGCGGTCGAAAGCGGGAGCATGGCCCCCGAGGTCGAGCGCGGCGACCTCGTCGTCGTCACGTCGACGGAGCGGTTCCCGTGGGGCGGCCTCGTCGGTGCGGCGGAGCCCGGCGCGCCGACCACGTTCGGGAGCGCCGGCGACGTGATCGTGTTCGACCCGCCGGACGACGGCTATCCGCCGATTCTCCACCGGATCGCCTTTCCGGTAACCGCCGGCGAGGACTGGACCGAGCGGGCCGATCCCGCGCTGCTCGACGGTGACTGTGCGACGATCGCGGCGTGTCCCGCCCCGTACGACGGGTTCGTCACCTACGGCGACGCCAACGGCGAGTACGACCAGAGCGCCGGGATCGCCCCGGTCGTCCGCGAGGAGTGGATCACCGCCAAGGCGCTGTTCGCCGTCCCGAACCTCGGCTGGTTCCGGGTCGGCGTCGACGCCGCGATCGCTCGGGTCGGGATAGTCCCGACCGCCGTCGGGTTCGGTGGCTTCGCCGCCGTCACCGGCGGATTCGGGGCGGTCCTGCTTGGTCGGATCGCGGCGCGTCGACGGGTTCGTGACGAGGGCGAGCGATAGCGCACAGCGGCGCCGTTCCGTCGCCGACTACGAGTCGCTGTCGCCGTTCGTTGCTCCGTCGCCGTCCGTGTCGCCGTCGAGCGTCACCGAGTCGTTCGTTGCGTTACGGAGGGCGTCGGACCGACCGAACTCGCCGGGCGCGATCGCGAGCGTCCGGATCCCGTAGCTGTTCGCGGTCTCGACGACGGGCTTGAAGTCGGTGTCTCGCGAGGCGATCGCGAGCGTCGACATCCGCCCTTCGGCCGCGAAGCGCGCCGCGTCGACCGCGAGCTTCACGTCGACGTCGCCGCTCGTGACGACGACCTCGAAGCCGCGGGCCTCCGCGGCCTGTATCAGCCCCGGAGTCGCGTGTTCATCGAGGTAGAGTCGCGTCGTCACGAGCGGTCCCTCGGCCTCGGCGGCGACCCGCACGTCGTCGAGGTCGACGTCGAACTCCTCTCGTAACACGTTCGGCCCGTCGACGAACAGCGCCACGCCGACGGGGTCGTCGTCCGACCGGCTGGATTCCATACCTCTCGCTGTGTGATCCGCGGAGATATGCGTGCTGGTCTGGTGCGGTGCCGCCCGCGGATCGGAAGCATTTGACTCGTGCGAACACATAACTTATCAGCCCGCCGGCTGTGGGTCACGTATGATATCCCGCGTGCTGGTACCGATGGACGAGTCGGAGATGGCCGAGCGCGCGCTCCGCTTCGCGCTGGAGGCGCACCCGAACGCGGAGATCGTCGTGCTCCACGTGGTGGGACAGCCGTCGTCGATGATGGGCGGCGCGGTCGGACTCGCCCTCGCCGACGACACCGAGGAGGCGGCGCGAGAACAGGCGAGCGACCTGTTCGATCACGCCAACGAAATCGCCGCCGATTACGGGGTCGAGATCAAAACAGACGTGATGGCCGGCCACCCGGCGCGATCGGTCGTCGACGCGAGCGAGGAGTTCGACGTCGTGGTCATCGGCAGCCACAGCGGGAGCCTCGCGGACCGACTGCTCGTCGGCAACATCGCCGAGAAGATCGTCCAGGGCTCCGTGGCACCCGTAACGGTTGTTCGTTGACATCCTCCCCGCGCTGAAGCGCGAGGATTCCCACGGCACCGTACCGCTGGGTTGGGATATTGTGGTTTACGACGTGACCTGTTCTTGAGGTGCAAACGCACCAGTTTCCTTGTTAAACAGGAATGTCGATGGCTGTGCCAACCAGCCGTTACTCCTATTCACCGAGAGATTCGGTGAACTCGGAGATACTTTCTGCCGAATGTTCTCAGCACCGTTCACGTCCGCGTTCGCGACTGTACCGCACTCATCGCAGACATACAGTCCGCGTTCAACACGGTTCGCCTTTCGTTCCCGACCACAGCACGAACA